>CAYTAM010000029.1:0-11452 GCA_964435685.1 uncultured Methylophaga sp.
CTTTTTTCTGGATATCTGCACCAGTAAGGTGCAAAAGCCTCTCCTAGCTTATCACCTCATACGACAACTGGCATAGGCTTCAATATGTGTTTGTTTAAATAACCTAATACCCTCTTGTACTGGTTCATCATCTCTAAATTCAGCACCACGATCACCTGGAATATTCTGTAGTTGGAAGCCTACATTCGCTTCATCAAACTCAGTTTGTGTAAATACTTCAGCCAATTTATCTATAACACATGAACATTTATAAGTGGCCTCATAAATATTCATTCTCCCCTCCTCCTTCTTCAGCGCAACACATTCTTGCACATAACGCACAATAGTAACCGTTTCTAAATCATTTGTGCTCCCGATACTGGGTACCATCAACATACCGGCAATTACCAGTAAAATACTTGTTTTTTTCATTCTCTTAACTCCTCAAAATATTCTTAAACATAAGTATCTAAAACAGACTGGTAGCACCCGTAGATAGTTCCTGTCTTGTTTAGGGCATAATACCTGAACTTTGCTGATTGGTATGTAGCAAAATACGCTTTTTTTAGCTATTCTACTAAATTAATTGTGAAGTATTCGCTTTGCTGGTCGATATAAGCTCAGGTAGAATCAATTAAAACTGGAGAAATTCTCAAATGAAAAAATTACTGCTTCACCTTGATACTGATCCTGTAGCTAGCACATTTGACCAAGCTGTTGTCTATGATGCCGGTGTTGACAATGTTATCGCTTACGGCGGCATAACCCGTGATAATGTCACGCCCCATGTTCACGGCATGATTTTTACTCGAGGGGGTAAAAACTTAAAAAACAGTGCCATTTTTATTGGCGGCTCCAATGTGCCAGCCAGTGAACTTGTTGGTAAAGCAGTAAAAAAAGCATTCTTTGGTCCGGTCAGTGTTTCTGTTATGATTGACCCAAATGGCTCAAATACAACGGCTGCTGCAGTCGCTCGCAAAGTAATGAGTAATTATGATATCAGCGGTAAAAAAGTCATTATTGTAGGTGCAGGTCCCGTCGGTCAACGTAGTGCACTTTATTTTTTAAAAGAAGGCGCAGGAGAAGTCACTATTACTTCTCGTAGCTTAGCACGAGCAAAAACCATCACCGAACAAATGAAAGAAGACTATGGTGTTGATGTTACACCCGGGGAAAGCCGCAGTGATGAAGCCATTGCAGAATTATTAAAAGGCGTGCATGTAGCTATTGCTTGTGGCCCTGCCGGTGTCTGTATTTTACCTAGATTAGCATGGCAAAATAATGAAACCATTGAGGTTATCGCAGATGTTAATGCCGTGCCTCCCATGGGTGTTGAAGGTTTGGAAGTGATGGATAATGGCACCGAAAAAGAAGGGATCCGTTTCTATGGTGCGATTGCTATTGGTAACTACAAAATGAAAGTACATCATGCTGCTATTAGTGCTTTATTTGAAAGTAACAACCAATTTTTAGATGAAACCACAATCTATGATATTGCATGTAAAATAGACACCTGAAAATTAAAGGCATTTACAATTAACTCAACAATACGTGTTAGTGCTCCGGCACGATTACATCTAGGTTTTTTAGATCTTAATGGCGATACTGGTAGAAAATTTGGCAGTATTGGGCTTGCTATTGATAGCCATCGTGTTGTTATTGAGGTGCAATTAGCCGCTGAAACCTCCATTATTGGCACTGCTATTTCACCGGGTTTGATACAGCGTGTCCAGCATATACTTGAAGGTTTTTATAGCTCATTAGGAAGTAACATTCCTGACCAACAGCAAAGCGTGCTTGTTAAATTAGTTGAACTTATCCCATCACATGCGGGATTAGGCTCGGGCACTCAATTGGCGCTTGCCATTTGTACCGCCTTATGCCAATTACATACTATTTCCGCAAGCACTCAAGAAATTGCGCAACAACTAGGCAGGGGAACACGTTCTGGTATTGGTATCGCTACTTTTGATCATGGTGGCTTTATCATTGATGGCGGGTTGAGTGCCACTTCAACTACACCCCCTTTATTAGCGCACTACGATTTTCCGCAGGATTGGCGAGTAGTGCTTATTATCGATAATAGTAGCCAAGGTGTTCATGGTGAGCAGGAGCGGCAGGCATTTGATACCTTAGTTGATTTTTCATTAGCTGATTCACAAGCCATTTGCCACCATGTTTTAATGCAACTACTGCCTGCCTTAGTAGAACAGAAAATCAACCTTTTTGGTCAGGCAATAACTGATATTCAGTCTCTGATCGGTGACCACTTTGCGCCAGCTCAAGGTGGTCGTTATACCAGTCAGCAAGTAGCATCATTGCTAAATCATGCGCAAAAACTTGGTCATACAGGCATTGCCCAGAGCTCTTGGGGGCCTACAGGCTGTATCTTTGTAGAAAATGATGATGCAGCAAAACAATTACTATCTCAGCTATCACACTATGCTAAGCAGCAAATGCCAGAATATCATGGGCTTTCATTTGTAATCACGCCAGCACATAATGTGGGCGCTGAGATTGTTGTGCAGCGTTATAACGCTTATGATTAGAAAAAAAGCGCTATCAATTCAATAATTTTAAGGAACTACTATGGCTAAACGTCCCATTCTTCATATGCTCGATCCTAATGTACACAATAGTCCATTCGATATAAATATGGCTGTTGATGCTGGATATGATGTTATTATTCCTTATTCAAATGTTAAGCTTGAAGAAGTGTCAAGATTGACTCAAGATGCCATTTTCTCTCGTGGTCCTGCTGGTGTTAAAAAAACAGGCTTATTTCTTGGTGGTCGTGATATTGGGCTTGCTATGGACATGTTAGATACAGCCAAAAAAGCAATGGTGCCACCCTTTGAAATTTCTGTATTTGCTGATCCAAGTGGTGCCTTCACAACAGCAGCAGCCTTAGTGGCTTGTGTAGAAAAACAATTAAAAAATAATTTTAATAAAGCACTTAAAGGCTCGCGTGCCATTGTCTTTGGTGGAACAGGGCCAGTGGGTTTAGCCACAGCCGTTATTGCTGCTGAACACGGCGCGCTCACAACTATTGTCGATCACTTCTCCATTGATACCGCGCTCGAATATGCTAACGAAGCCAAACAACGTTATGGTGTAGATTTACAGGCAACAACCGCAGCATCTGATGCTGACAAAGCCCGCTTAATATCAAACGCAGATATTGTTTTTTGTGCTGTTAAAGCAGGTATACAAGTGCTAAGTGCACCTGTGCTGGAAGATGCCAAACAATTAAAGGTAGCAGGTGATGTTAATGCTGTTCCCCCACTAGGCATTGAAGGCGTTGAATTAATGCATTTAGGCGAACCCTTGAAATACGCCAGTAATGCAAAAGGTGCCGTTGGCATTGGTGCATTGGCCGTGGGTAATGTTAAATACCAATTACAACAAGAGTTGTTAGAACAAACGCTCAACGCTGATAAACCCGTTTACTTAGATTTTCGTAATGCATTTGATGGTGCGCGTAAGCTAGTCTAAATAACGCAATTCCCACCATGCAAAATCAGCCTATCCCTGTTCTGATCTTTGCACAAAGTGGTCGCTTTATTGCACAATTAGCTAGCCAAGCTGGCTACCGTGTATGGCTAGCTGATTGTTTTTGCGACCAAGATGCATTAAATATTGCTGAACGCTGGCAAAAGCTACAGCCGATACAACAGCTAACGGAGCAGCAAATTCTAGCTACTTTTTCCACTCTGTCTCAAGGTGAAAATTGCTTATTAGTCTATGGCAGTGGTATTGAGCTTCATTACCCTATTCTGGGTAAACTGCCTGCTAATATTAAACTTATTGGCAATACCGCTACTACCGTTGACACCATTCAAACGCCGATTAAATTCTTCAGCTTATTAAACCAGCTAAACCTCGCCTACCCCGACACACAGTTTGAACAGACTTATGACAGTGACTGGCTCACTAAATCACCTTCAGGTTTTGGCGGTACTCATATTCAGTATGCTAAACAGCAAAGTGATGGCCACTATTACCAGCGTTATATTGTCGGCACCAGCGGTTCCGGATTATTTTTAGCTAATGGTAAACAGGCAAAACTGCTTAGTATTAATCAACATTACCTACATTCCAGCGATGGCTCTCCATTTCGACTGGGCAGCATTACTTCACCCTGGTTAATCGCAACACAACACCGGCAGCAATTAGCGTTAGCTATTAATAAACTCACTTGTGCAACGGGCTTATCTGGCATTAATAGTATCGATTTTATTATTTCAAAACAAAATCAATTCCTTATCCTTGAAATAAACCCGCGGATCAGTGCTTCAGCTGAGTTATTGGACAGTACCGCCTGTTTGTTTGAACATCACATCACCAGCAGCAGCAGCAGTGGTGTATTCCCTGAAGCCACCATTAGCCAAGCCACATCACCTTCAATTCTAAGCTATATTTATGCTGAACATACTGTCACCATACCTTCTGATATCATCTGGCCATTAGCGTGCCATGATCTACCAAATAAAGGCGTAACAATACAAAAAGACGATCCTATTTATACCTTACGGCTACGCGCTGAAACTACTAAAATACTTCAATGCCACCACAAAAAATTTTTACATAATATCTCTTTGCAGCTTAACAAGGCTCCTTATTCATCATCATCAAAATTATAATTCAAGTCTTTTGATGGCTTTTGAATATAATAACCCATTGCATAATCAATACCTAAGCGCCATAACAACGCTAAGCTATTTGCATCAGCAACAAATTCGGCAATACTCTTTTTACCTGCTTGTTTTGTCATTTCAATAATAGCCTTAACAGCCGCTTGATTTTCTTTGTCTTTTGCCATGTTTTCAACAAAAGTACCATTAATCTTCAAGTAATCTACCTCAAGCACATTTAAGGTATGCGAAAAATCCAAACCTGATCCAAAGTGTTCTAGCCCAAATTCACAGCCTACTTTTCTCAATTTTGCTATCACTGCTTGCGTTTCTTCTAAATTATCTACAATGGCGGTTTCACTGATCTCAAAAACCAAAACACTGCCATTAAACCCATGACCTTTTAACTGAGAAAATAACCAGTTAATAAATGTGGAATCGAGTAATGTCTGTTTAGACAACTTCAAGAAAAACCGTGTTTTAGGGAAGGTAGATCTATGTTCAGCCAAACTAGTTAATGCGTTTTCAATAACCCATTTGTCGATACTAATAACTAGTTGAGGATCTTGGGCATATTTCATAAATTCACGGGCTCTGATAACCGTATTATCAGCTCCTTTCATACGGATCAATACATCATACAGTTCTTGTGAAGCACCGTGTAAACTAACAATAGGCTGGTAATGTAAAGAAAAACCTCCATTTTGCAATGCCTGTTGCATTCGACCCACCCAAAGTAACTTGTCTTGGCTTTCCGCTTCTTTCTCAGAAACTACTACTTGATGCCTAGATACATGATTGCCGCCCAATCGCTGTGCTTCTGTACATGCCTTACTAGCATGATCGAGTCCTTCTTCTGCTGTTACTAAATTTTCGGTAATTCGGCTAATACCAATACTACAGCTTAGGTCAATCATCTTACCTTCAACTTGCGAGCTATATTCTGCAATTACTGCACAATAGCGTTGTGCCCGCTGGTCTACATAGTTGTCATCGCTATTTGAAAGAATGACTACAAATACATGATCAGAATAACGCGCTAAAAATTCGCTTTCAGCCAACTCTTTTTGTAGCAAATCTGCAGCTGCTTTTACAATTGCTTCGCTTGTGGTTAAGCCCACCTGCTCCTTAATTTCATGAAAATTATCTAATTCAATATACAAGAGCTCAGATACGTCATAGCCTTCACTTGCTTGTATTGCCACCCTATCGAGCTCATCCATAAAGCGTGCACGACTGTGAAGTCCCGTTAATACATCATAATCACGGATAGCTAACATTTGTTCCTCTGAAACCGTTTCAATACTTTGCTCATCCTGCACTGTTACTTGAATACACTCTTCACCTTCTACTGCGGCGTGTCTAAACTCGATTTTTGCTTCAAATTGCTGTTCATCTTCGGCATTAACACACATTACAGTAACTGTTTTTGCACTTATATCTGACTTTTCAGAAAAGGCCTTAAAGAAAGATTTAAACTTGTTATGCTCAGTTGCCACCAACATGTCTAGTATGGGTAAGCCATCAAGATCTTCTGCATCGTCAAAACCAAATAATGTTACATACGCTTGATTAGCATAAATATGCATGCCTTCATGAATATAGGCTACCGCTTCTCGCGACACTTCAAGCAATAGTCGACTACGCTTGTCACTTTCACGTAACGCGCGCTCATTACGCCGTCCTAAGCGACGAACAAATAGGTTTTTTAGCTCTCTGGCAACTGCAAATTGTAGATGTCTAGTCTCGCTATAGGCAATAACATCTTGCGCACCAAGATCATATAAATCATCGTTTTTTTCAAGTTCAGTCGTTAAAATAATACAAGGAATATCGCGTCCTAAATTATGTAAATAGTCTAGAAATTCTTTCGGTGAGACCGCGACCAAGGTATCGCGACAAATAATTAAATCCCATGACTTCTCAGTCAAAGCTTTTTTTATATCGATCATTTTATGGTGTCGTGCTGCACGTACCGTATGACCTGCACTTCTAAGTGTTGTTGAGATCACATCGGCTGTTGTTAATGAGTCCTCAATCAACAATAATCGTAGAATTTCATCGGGTTTAGCCACTTAATTGTTACCTTTTCCCATCGTCTTTCTTTTGGTTGGTTTACGACCTTCTATCAGTGTCATTTGTTGCTCCATCCATTGATAAACATGGTCATTAACTTCTGTTGCTTTTCGATTAGCACTTGTTATTTTTTCACCTATCACTAATTTAATCACACCTGGGTACTTGATAAACCCTCGCTTCGGCCAAACTTTTCCAGCATCATGTGCAACCGGTACAATAGCACAAGCCGTGTCAACCGCTAACCTTGTTGCTCCCATACCAAATCGTCCCATTTCACCTTGCGGGATCCGCGTGCCTTCCGGAAAAACCACTACCCATGCACCCGAGGCTAATCGTGCTTTCCCTTGCTCCAGCACCTGATTAAGTGCTTTTCTACCCGCAGCTCTATCAATCGCTATAGGGTTCAGTACCGCTAAGCCCCAACCAAAAAAAGGGATCCATAACAACTCTCTTTTCAACACCCATACTTGTGGCGGGAAAATAGCTTGAAGCGCCAGAGTTTCCCATGCCGATTGGTGTTTACACATAATGATACAGGCTTCATCAGGAATATTATTTAGACCTTCGACCTGGTAACTAATGCCACATATTTGTTCTACCAGCCATAGGTTTAAAATGGCCCATTGACTCATAATTTTATAACGCTGCCTAAAAGGTAGTGGCCATAACAGTAATGCTATTAATGAAAATATAATCGCGGTAGTTACCTGCAACACAGCAAAAATAACCGAACGAATAAATAGCATTATACTACCGTATCCAACAACACCGTTACCGCTGTAGCCAAATCATCATAAACTGCAATATTATCAGGCACGTCACCTGTAGCTAGTGTTGCTTCGCCTTTCCCCGTTTTAACTAAAATCGGTTGCGCTCCAACAGCTTGCGCAGCTTCAATATCACGTAATGAATCACCTATCGCAGGCACATTATCAAGCTTTATTCGTAGGCGCTGCGCTAATTCAGTAAAGCTGCCTTCTTTGGGTTTCCGACAGCCACAATTATCATCAGCACCATGTGGACAGTATAATATTGCCTCTAGCTTGCCGCCTAATTGGGTTAACATACGGCGCATTTTATTGTGGATCCGGCTTAAGGTATCCACATCCAGCAAGCCACGTGCAATGCCCGATTGGTTAGTTATTACCACCACCCGATATCCGGCATGGTTTAATCTCGCAATCGCCTCTAAACTGCCATCAATAGGCTCCCATTCTTCTGGAGACTTAATAAAGTCATCCGAATCGTGGTTTATTACACCATCTCGATCTAGAATAATTAGTGGCATATTACTGCGCCTTTATTCCTGCAAATATGAAATATCAGCCACACCTAAAAATAAGGCACGTGTCTGATTCAATAAGGCCAAACGATTGTTACGCACAGCTTCATCATCCGCCATCACCATCACTTGGTCAAAAAAACCATCAATGGTTTCTCGCATATCGGCAAGTGCACGTAGCACACCGGCATAATCTGATTTTGCTAGCAAAGGCTTAACTTGCTTAGTGACGGCCTCCAGTTTGTTAGCTAAAGCCTGCTCCGCTGGCTCAACTAATAATTTACTATCAATACTAGTGCTTTTACCTTCCGCATTATTTTTGCGCAAGATATTAGCAATGCGTTTATTGCCTGCCGCCAGTGCCTCAGCTTGCTCTAATTGTCTAAACTCAGCAACGGCACTCAATCGCTGCATAAAATCAAGCGGGCGAGTAGCTTGAACAGCTAATACTGATTCAAATACATCTGTTTTTATACCCTGATCTAATGCATAACCACGCAGACGATCAAAAAAATAACTTAAAACGTGCTCCGTCACATCATCTTGGGTCAATTGAGAATCAAAGCCCTGTCGAGCATTGTGTAACAATGTCCGTAAATCTACATCAAGCTTGTTCTCAATGATAATTCTAAGCACACCTAAAGCGGCACGACGTAAAGCAAACGGATCTTTCACCCCCGTGGGTGGCCGACCAATACCAAATAAGCCGACTAAGGTATCTAATTTTTCAGCCAGACTGACTGCTTGCCCTGTTTTTGTTTCGGGTAATTTATCACCCGAAAAACGCGGTAGGTATTGCTCATCTAATGCTTCAGCTACTTCGTCATGCTCGCCATCTAAGCGTGCATAATAACGCCCCATAATACCTTGCAAATCGGGGAATTCACCTACCATTTCGGTCACTAAATCACATTTTGCCAACTGTGCTGCCCGCTCAGCTAATTTTGCATCACCCCCTATTTCACCAGCAATCACAGCGGCTAATTTAGCCACACGGGCAGATTTATCAAACACAGTGCCTAATTTATTTTGGAATACGATTGTTTTTAGCTGTTGCTGACGATCAGCTAATGGGCGCTTACAATCCGTTTCCCAGAAGAAGACCGAATCACTTAATCGGGGAAAAATAACACGTTCATTACCCGCAACCACTTGTGCGGGATCACGGCTTTCTATATTACAAATAGTAATAAAATAAGGCAGTAAGTCGCCCGACTTATCACGCACCGCAAAGTATTTTTGATGCTGTTCCATTGAAGAAATTAACGCCTCATCAGGCAACTCAAGAAAACGTTTATCATATGAGCCCGACAAGGCAACCGGCCATTCAACCAAGCCCGTTACTTCATCCAGTAAATCTTCATTTAATACGGCTTCGCCACCTAATTGAGTGGCTAGCTCTAATACTTGACCATGAATCGCTTCGCGTCGAGCGGTCATATCCGCCAGCACATGGCCTTGTGTTTCTAGTTGCGGTGCATAGCTTTGAGCAGATTGAATTCGAATGGCTTCAGGGTGATGGAAGCGATGCCCATAGCTATTGCGACCCGATGTTACACCTAATAATTCTAAAGGAATAACGTCATCGCCAAATAATAACACCAACCAATGCACCGGCCGAACGAAGTCACCCGGCAAATCACCCCACCGCATCCGCTTAGGGATCGGCAAATCATGTAAGGATTGTTGTAAAATATCGGGGATCAAACTGGCTGTTTCAGCACCTGTCTGTTGTTGTTTGAAGATCAGCCATGCACCTTTATCAGTTTCCATTTTTTCAAGATCTTCAACCTCAACACCACATGATTTGGCAAAACCTTGCACTGCTTTTGTGGGGTTACCATCCTCATCAAATGCTGCTGTTACCGCGGGGCCACGACGCTCTACTAAACGATCTTGCTGGCGAACCTGCAAGCCATCGACTACCACAGCCATACGGCGCGGTGCAACATAGGATCGAATCGAACTAAAGCTTAATTCCGCTTGCTCTAAGCCTTGTTTGATACTGGCTTCAAACGAACTGATTAATTTTTTCAGTGCCTTGGGTGGCAACTCTTCAGTGCCTAGCTCAATCAATAAATCACGCACTTCGCTCATGATTGCTCTCCTTTGTTTACCATAGGAAAGCCTAACGATTCACGGCGATCATAATAAGCCTGTGCCACCGCCCTCGCCAAAGTACGCACTCGCAATATAAAACGCTGGCGTTCTGTAACAGAAATAGCTTTTCGCGCATCCAATAAATTGAAGGTATGTGATGCTTTTAAGACCAATTCATAAGCAGGAAGCGGCAATCCGGCTTCAATCATTTTTGCACTCTCGCGCTCGTAGCTATCAAAATTGCTAAATAAACTATCAACATCAGCATGTTCAAAATTATATTCTGACATTTCTACTTCATTTTGATGAAAGACATCGCCATAGGTCACAATGCCGTTTGACCCTTCTGACCAAACCAAATCATAAACGCTACTCACCCCTTGCAAATACATGGCTATTCGCTCTAAACCGTAAGTGATTTCACCTGTTACTGGTCGACATTCTAGACCGCCGACCTGCTGGAAGTAGGTAAATTGCGTCACCTCCATACCATTGAGCCAAATCTCCCAACCTAGTCCCCACGCACCTAATGTCGGTGATTCCCAGTTATCTTCCACAAAGCGAATGTCGTGGATTGAAGTGTCCAAACCCAACATTTTTAATGAATCTAAATACAATTCTTGAATATTGATTGGCGAGGGTTTTAACACCACCTGAAATTGATAATAATGTTGCAGACGATTCGGGTTTTCACCAAAACGCCCATCTGTTGGGCGACGAGAAGGCTGCACATACGCGGCATCCCAAGGCTCTGGGCCAATCGCACGCAAGAATGTTGCAGGATGAAAGGTACCAGCGCCCACTTCCATATCATAAGGTTGCAACAACACGCAACCTTGCTCAGCCCAATATTGTTGTAGTCGCAGGATCAATTCCTGAAAGGTTTTTGGCGTATCCGCCACCGAAACCGAAGATATACTCATGGGCAATAATCACAATATTAATAATAACCTTGCAATTATACTAATATATGACAGTGATGTCGCAGACTGATCTTCAATTATCTAATTTATTACGAATTTGAAGATAATATTTGAGTATGCTACCTGACAATAATACTTATTCAGTTTGTATCTGTTCACTCTACTAAAACTATCAACATATACCCAAATTACTTGAAGATGCAGATTTCAGAGTTTAGCACGAAGGTCAGAACAAGGCGCAATGTGAAGGCAATGACTAGTCCTTGTCGAGCATTGTAACGCAGTGCTGGCATTCGTGCTAAGCTCCCGCAGGGCAAGAGGATAAGCCATTATCTTAGTCGTTATAAATCCTTAAATGAGAATGACTCATTCTGCGGATTTACACCTAGAATATAATGGATTCTTCTCTTGCTGAAACCTGCATCTTCAAGTATTTTGGGTATATACCCATGACA
>CAYTAM010000030.1:0-11437 GCA_964435685.1 uncultured Methylophaga sp.
CCTCTTTCGACTTGATCCTAGATAGATATTATACCCGAGACCATTCGAAATTCAGATTTTTAGTACGCATACTAAATGCCTATTATGGATGAATGTCAAGCCGTAGCAAAATTACTACTTAGCCCCATTGGAATCCATGGTTAACGCGTAAAAATCAGCTTAGAGTTTTATTCTCAAGCAACGCAGATTTTTATCATCCTCTAAGGAATCTGTTAAACAGATACTTTTGCCATCCTCTGAATAATACGCTGTGCCAGCGGTTTCATAATAAGGATTTTGAATAGCATTTAAATTAAATCATCATCAATTTGTAACAGCACTATAGCTATCACCCCAAATAAAATAATACCCACCAACAGTTTTTTAAACATTTTTATACCTTGTCAAAATCTTTAAAGTGCATTATCTAAAACACTATTAAAAATAGCAAGTTACTCTGTGTTTAATTCACCATGTAACTAACATGCAATAAAACCGTCATAAAGCTGCAACAAATCCCCGTTATTGTGCGAAAAACTACAGATGGGAGATAATCAATGGAAATGCAGTTTAGCCCTAAGCGTGTCATACACGTTCGAAGCGTGTGGATATCTGATATTCACCTAGGTTTTCGTGGATGCAGTGCCGATTTATTGTTAGATTTTCTACATCATGTTAAATGCGATTACCTGTATTTGGTCGGCGATATTATTGACGTCTGGGAAATGAAAAAACGCATGTATTGGCCTCAACAACATAATAATGTCATTCGAACAGTTTTGGGTAAGGCAAAGCACGACACTAAGGTTATTTATATTCCGGGCAACCATGATGAGGTGTTACGTGACTTTGACGGTGCTATATTTGGTAATGTTGAAATTCGTAATGAAACGATCCACACCACCGCCGATGGTCGTAAATTACTTATTCTTCATGGCGACAAGTTTGATTATGTCGTCAAACATTCGCCATTTATTGCCAAAATTGGGGGTCGTTTATATGGCTATCTATTGCGTGCCAACCATTGGGTAAGCCTTATTCGCCGTAAATTGGGTTTTTCGTATTGGTCACTGGCAGCTTTTATTAAACACAAAGTAAAAAATGCAGTTCAGTTTATTAGTGATTTTGAAGAGGCTGTTGCACGTGAAGCAGTAGCTCAAGGTGTAGATGGCGTGGTTTGTGGTCATATCCATCGTGCAGAAATTAGCCGAATTAATAATGTTGATTATTATAATTGTGGTGATTGGGTAGAAAGTTGCACGGCATTAGTTGAGCACCCTGATGGCTCTATGGAGATTATTCAATGGGCTGATTTAGTTAAGGAACCTCTTCTTCTACCAAAGGCGGCCTAAGTGAAAGTTGTGATTGCAACAGATGCATGGGAGCCTCAAGTCAATGGTGTGGTGAGGACGCTTAAACAAACCTGCAATTATCTTGTCGATATGGGTCATGATGTTTATTTGATAAGCTCCGAAGGTCATAGGACTATTCCCTGCCCTAGTTACCCCTCTATTCCTTTAGCATGGTTTCCCGGCAAAAAGGTCGCTACTGATTTAGGTCGCATCAATGCCGATGCTATTCATATTGCAACTGAAGGACCAATAGGGATGGCGGCGAGACACTGGTGCATTCGTAATAAAAGGGAGTTTACCACCTCGTATCATACCCAATTCCCGGAATACCTTCGCTTAAGACTTCCGCTTCCCATAAGCCTTACGTATTTATGGCTTAGATGGTTTCACCGACAAGCACAAAAAATATTAGTGCCCACAGCGTCAATGCGTGAGCGGCTTAACGAGCGTGGGTTTACCAATGTACATATTTGGGGAAGAGGTGTTGACACTGCTATTTTTACTCCAGATAATCCTCAGAGGATTGATCTGCCTAAGCCCATTTTACTAAACATGGGCAGGGTCTCAGTGGAAAAAAATATTGATGATTTTTTGCACCAGGATATTGAAGGTAGCAAAGTTGTCGTTGGTGATGGCCCTGATTTAGAGGCGCTAAAAAAACGTTACCCTAATGTTCTGTTTACAGGCGCTAAATTCGGTAAAGAGCTGGCATCGTGGGTGGCGGCGGCAGATGTATTTGTATTCCCCAGTAAAACCGATACCTTTGGCTTGGTATTATTAGAGGCTATGGCATGCGGTGTTCCTGTTGCTGCTTATCCTGTTACTGGGCCTAATGATGTCGTGATTGATGGTGTGACGGGCATTTTAAATGAGGATTTAGCAAAAGCTATCGGCATGGCACTTCACCTTAATCCGCAAGATTGCATTGATTACGCAACAAAAAATAGCTGGCGGGCTTGCTCAGAAGAATTTGCTAATTATATGCATGATAACTCACTTGTAAAAGCAGTTAGCGATGTAGCAATAGAACCACCGTTATTTGATCTTCATAAGGATCGCTCATGATGAAAATTGCCGTTGCAGGAATGGACTATGTTGGTCTTTCAAATGCCGTTTTATTTGCTCCGTATAATGAAACGAATCAAGGCGAACGGGGTCTAAGGTTATTTAGCAACGACTAAGCTAAGTATGATCATCTCACACACAGTATTATTATTTAATATTTGAATCCAAGGATCAAAATAATGGCTGAAAATCTTATAAAACCCTTAAACGACTTAGTTATTACGCAATTAAATGCTTACTGGCGAGCCTGTAATTACCTGGCTGCGGGCATGATTTATCTTCAAGATAATCCTTTATTACGCGAACCATTAAAGCCAGAGCATATTAAAAACCGTTTATTAGGGCATTGGGGTGCCAGTCCAGGTTTAAGTTTTAGTTATATCCATATGAATCGACTTATCAAAAAGTATGATTTGGATGCGATATTTCTCGCTGGACCCGGGCATGGGGCACCGGGTGTACTGGCACCGGTATATTTAGAAGGCACCTATTCAGAAGTTTATCCTAAGAAAAGTGAAGACAGTGATGGCATGAGGCAGTTTTTTAAAGAGTTCTCATTTCCAGGTGGCATCGGTAGTCACTGCACACCAGAAACACCGGGGTCAATTCATGAAGGTGGTGAGCTGGGGTATAGCGTATCTCATGCATTTGGTGCGGCTTTTGATAACCCTGACTTGATTGTGACCGTAGTGGTCGGTGATGGTGAAGCAGAAACAGGGCCCCTTGCAACCTCATGGCATTCAAATAAATTTTTAAATCCTATTCGTGATGGTGCGGTGTTACCTATTTTACATCTTAATGGCTATAAGATTAATAACCCCACAATCCTTTCACGGATCTCACATGAAGAGCTAGAAAACCTTTTTAAAGGTTATGGTTGGCAGCCTTATTTCGTTGAGGGTTCAGATCCTGTAGCAATGCATCAAAAAATGGCTCTGACAATGGAGCAATGTATTTTAGACATACAGGCGATCCAGCAACATGCAAGAGCAAGTCAAAACTTTGAACGACCTCGCTGGCCAATGATTATTTTACGTAGCCCAAAAGGTTGGACGGGGCCAAAATCTGTTAATGGGCATAAGGTTGAAGACTTTTGGCGAGCTCATCAAGTTCCATTATCCGGTATCAAAGAAAATCCTGAGCATTTGAAACAGTTGGAACAGTGGTTAAGAAGCTATCGACCGGATGAGTTGTTTGATGCTGAAGGTCAATTATTGCCAGAACTTAAAGATCTTGCGCCAAAGGCCAATCGAAGAATGGGGGCTAACCCTCATGCTAATGGTGGGCTGTTACGAAAAGCACTTAAAATGCCTGATTTTCAAGATTATGCCGTCGATATTAAACAACCGAGTACTATCCACATTGAAAACACGCGGCCATTAGGGAGGTTTCTCCGTGATATTATGCAGCGCAACATGATGAACTTTAGGGTGTTTAGCCCAGATGAGAACTCCTCTAATAAATTGGATGATATTTACCAAGTAAGCAAAAAATTATGGCTTGCAAATTATTTGCCTGAGGATGAAGATGGCGGTGAATTATCTCGTGAGGGTAGGGTTTTAGAGATGCTGTCTGAACACACTCTGGAAGGTTGGCTGGAGGGTTACTTGCTAACAGGTCGCCATGGTTTTTTTTCTACTTATGAAGCCTTTGTTCACGTTATCGACTCTATGTTCAATCAACATGCTAAATGGTTAGATATTAGCCAAGACATTTCATGGCGAGCCCCTATTTCCTCTCTTAATTTACTGATAACATCGACAGTTTGGCGGCAAGATCACAATGGTTTTACCCATCAAGACCCAGGGTTTTTGGATATTGTCGTTAACAAAAGTCCCAGTGTCTGTCGTATCTATCTGCCACCGGATGCTAATACCTTATTATCAGTCGCCGATCATTGTTTGCAAGCAACAGGTTACATTAATGTAATTGTTGCAGATAAGCAAAACCATTTGCAATATCTAGATATGGATACCGCAATTAAGCATTGTACAAAAGGGCTGGGTATTTGGGAGTGGGCAAGCTCCGATCAAGGCGTTGAACCTGATGTAGTTATGGTGGGTGCAGGCGATGTGCCAACTCAAGAGAGTTTAGCGGCTATATGCCTGTTACGAGAGCATTTTAGTGATTTAAAAATACGCTTTGTTAATGTTGTTGATCTATTTAAGTTGCTACCTGATCGTGATCATCCCCACGGTTTAACAGATTATGATTTTGATAGTCTATTTACAAAAAATAAGCCTGTCATATTTAACTTCCATGGTTATCCTTGGCTAGTACATCGTCTTGCCTATCAACGGACTAACCATATTAATTTCCATGTACATGGCTACAAAGAAAAAGGCAATATTAATACGCCGCTTGAACTGGCTATTCGTAATGAAATTGACCGGTTCAGTTTGGCTATCGACGTGATAGACAGGGTTGAAAAATTACAGGTTATTGGCGCTCACGTTAAAGATAAATTACGTGATATGCAGATTGGATGTTGCCAATATGCCCATCAACACGGGGTTGACAAGCCTGAATTTGCAAACTGGACATGGCCGCACCAACTCAATGAGTAAAACCGATAATAAGGAACAACTGGTATTGGTCCTCAATAGCGGTAGTTCGTCAATAAAATATAAAGTCTTTACCTTCCCTAATGAAGCGGTAGTACTTCATGGTGAGGTGAAGGGTTTGGGGTCTAAGCAAGGTTTACATGTTATTAACTTGCAAGATCTTGCCATTGAAGATGATGCTGGTGCATTGCAAACCCACAGCGATGGTTTTAACGCTATTATAAATGCCTTGTCACGATTTAACGACACTATCAGGGCATTACCACTATCGCTTATTGCCCATCGTGTTGTCCATGGAGGCGATGAATTTATCGCACCCGCATTAATTGATGAAACAGTGATAACAGCAATAGAGCGCTTAAACCATTTGGCACCCCTGCATAACCCAAACAACCTATTAGGTATTAAAATATGCAATGAAGTTTTTGCAGATATTCCACAAATTGCTGTATTTGATACAGCTTATCATCAAACAATAGCTGAGCATGTGTATCGTTATGCCATTCCAACAGCATGGTATCAACAACATAAAATTCGGCGCTATGGCTTTCATGGCACCTCGCATCAGTATGTAGCACAACAAGCAGCGCACCTATTAAAGCGACCTTTGGAAGCACTAAACCTAATTAGTTTGCATTTGGGTAATGGTGCTAGCGTCTGCGCTATTCAATGTGGAAAAAGCATTGATACCTCAATGGGGTTTACGCCATTAGAAGGCTTAATCATGGGTAGCCGTAGTGGTGATATTGATGCTTCTATTCCACTCTATATTCAGCATAAGTGTGGACTAACCAGTGAAGAGGTTGAATATGCACTTAACTTTGAGTCTGGATTAAAAGCACTAGCTGGCACCCATGAACTAAGCCGATTGCTAGAGCTTGAAAAGGCGGGCGATCATGCCGCCAAACTGGCATTAGATGCTTATGTATATCGTGTTCGTAAATATATAGGTGCTTATTTAGTCACTATGGATCATGTTGATGCCATCATCTTTACTGCGGGTATTGGTGAGAATAGTGCTGAAATTAGAGAGCGCTGCTGTAGAAATCTAGATATCTTCGGTATCAACTTGGATCCGAAGCGTAACAATCAGAAGATAGAACAAAGTACATTTATTGATAAGGAAAGCCTTATTCGTATCCTTGTCATACCCACAGATGAGGAATTACAAATTGCCTATGAAGCAAGAGCTCATTTGAGAAGTGTTGTCGATGTTTAATCACACCGAAAACTTGCCGAATAAGCTTATGTGCAATTGCCACTTTAATGACCTTCTCAGGCTTACTTTTTCATCTAATCGTTGATACAGCGCAACACATTGTTGGTTGTTTTTTTGCTGTCCAACTGCACAGATTGAATGATTATGTGTATATAATGAAACAATGGAGGCTGCGGTCGGAATCGAACCGGCGTTTACGGAGTTGCAGTCCGCTGCATAACCACTCTGCCACGCAGCCTTAATATCTTTTGATAGCAATATCAACAAGCCCTGACACCATAGTGTGTCAGAGCTTCCAGATATATATTTGGTACCTAGGGCCGGAATCGAACCGGCACGGCCGTGAAGCCGAGGGATTTTAAGTCCCTTGTGTCTACCAATTTCACCACCCAGGCATCAAGAGGCGAGATTATACAGAATTCACTGGCTCTTTAGAAGCTTTATATGATCAGGGCTGACAGAACGAAAACCATTGGCTTGAGCGACATCAATTACGCCAACTGTTTCATTTTGAGTGTGGTTTACGGCCTTTTGTAGTTGAAGATCAAACCTTGTACGCTTAGTGTTTAAAGATAAATTGATACCGATCAAACAGAATACCGATGGTTATCTTCGGGATGTTGGGTTAAATGTTTGTGGTGTTTTTCGATAAGAGGTAACACCTCCTCCGGCGTATCAACAATATAAAAAAGATCTAGGTCTTTCTCACTAATACAGCCTAGTGTAAGCACCTGATCTTTTAGCCAGTCAATTAAACCTTCCCAGAATGATGAGCCATATAAAATGATGGGAAAATGGCGTATTTTCTGGGTTTGAATAAGTGTTAATGCTTCAAAAAACTCATCCAGAGTGCCAAAACCACCGGGGAAGACAACATAGGCCATAGAAGACTTTACAAACATCAATTTCCGCACGAAAAAGTAGCGAAACGTCAAACTAATATCTTGTGCTAGATTAGGCGCTTGTTCATGAGGTAGCGCAATATTTAGACCTACAGACACGCCGCCCTGTTGATAAGCACCTTTATTAGCTGCTTCCATAATACTTGGACCACCACCACTGATAACGGCAAATTTTTGGCGAGATAAATTATAAGCAACCGTCAACGCGTCTTGGTAATAAGGTGAGGAATTAGGCAAGCGAGCACTGCCAAAAATAGAAACAGCAGGGCCAAGATCTATCAGTGTCTCAATACCGTCAATAAGTTCAGCTTGAATGCGAAAAACACGCCATGCTTCTGAGGTTTTTAGATCTTCCACTTATGTCGCTCCCAATTAAAATATATACAAGAGGACGATAAAGAAAATATCAGTATTTTGCAAGCATTGCTAATTTCCATGTGATTTGGTGATACTGTATGATTATCAGCTTTATTTTAGTTAAGGAGTCTCTGAACAAGTCATGAACTCATATCTCACGCCCAAAATATCCAGTTTATGCGTTAAAAAACTTGGCAATAGCACGCTATTACCTGCGTTTTTCGCCTTAAAACTGAACATTTTTGACGCAAGCTATTTCGTCCAGACTTGTTCAGAGGCTTCTTAAGTTTGGTAAGCATTGATGAAGGTTTTAGTTATTGGCGGTGGCGGCCGTGAGCATGCGTTAGCGTGGAAGTTAATTCAATCACCACGTTGTGATCACGTATTTGTTGCTCCGGGCAACCCAGGTACAGTCAGTGAGTCAGGTATTGAAAATGTAGCTATTGCTGTTGAAGATATTGAAGGCCTAGTCAAGTTTGCTAAACATAACACTATTGGTTTAACCATTGTTGGCCCTGAAGTGCCATTAGTAATGGGCGTTGTCGATGCCTTTGAAGATGCAGGCTTACGCTGTTTTGGCCCGTCAAAAGAAGCCTCGCAATTAGAGGCTTCAAAAAGCTTCACTAAAGATTTTTTAGCGCGCCATAATATCCCCTCATCAGCTTATAAAGTATTCACAGAAGTATTGCCTGCTACTACCTATATTAGAGAGCAAGGTGCACCGATTGTTGTTAAAGCCGATGGTTTGGCTGCGGGTAAGGGCGTGATTGTTGCGATGACAGAACAACAGGCGATAGATGCGGTTGAGGATATGTTATCGGGTAATGTGTTTGGTGAGGCGGGCAGTCGCGTTGTTATTGAAGACTTTATGGAGGGAGAAGAAGCCAGTTTTATTGTGATGGTGGATGGCGAAAATATTTTACCACTTGCCACATCACAAGATCACAAAGCACGTGATAATGGCGACAAGGGGCCTAATACTGGCGGCATGGGCGCGTATTCACCAGCACCCGTAGTGACTGATGCTGTCTACCAGCGCATTATGGCGGAGGTGATTGAGCCAACCGTTAAAGGCATGGCGGCAGATGGTCGACCTTATAGCGGGTTTTTATATGCGGGCTTGATGATTAATGAGCAAGGTGCGCCACGTGTTGTAGAATACAATTGCCGGTTTGGTGATCCTGAAACACAGCCTATTTTAATGCGCTTACAATCTGATTTATTAGAGCTGTGCGAACTTGCGCTAGATGGCAAATTAGATCAGGCACAAGTGCAGTGGGATCCGCGTGCAGCGGTTGGTGTGGTTTTAGCGGCGGGAGGATACCCCGATAGCTATAAAAAAGGTGATGTAATTAATGGTTTAGAGCTTGATTCTGCTGATGGAACAAAAGTATTTCAAGCTGGGACGAGCCTAGAAGAAGGTAAGGTTGTAACCGCCGGTGGGCGTGTTTTGTGTGTCACGGCATTAGGCGACACAGTTGCCCAAGCACAAGATTTGGCCTATAAAAGAGTCGATAGTATTAGTTGGCAAGACATGTACTACCGAACGGATATAGCTTATCGCGCGATAGAGCGAGAGCAAAAGTAGCGCCTTGTAAAGGAGGAGTTTAAGTGTCCATAACCCACCCTATTATTGCTGTGACCGGTTCATCTGGTGCCGGCACATCGACGTTAAAGCAGGTGTTTGAAGACATATTCCACCGAGATAAAATTAAGCCAGTAATGATCGATGGAGATAGCTTTCATCGCTATGATCGTAAACAAATGCGAGCCGAAGTGATTAAGGCAGAAGAAAAGGGTGAGCGGTTAACACATTTTAGTCCTAAAGCAAATGATTTGAGCCGATTAGAACAATTATTTCAAAGCTATTCTGTAACGGGCAAAGGGGAAAAGCGGCACTATATTCATAACGAGGTAGCAAGCGCTAAGTTTCACCAAGCTCTGGGTACATTTACTTCTTGGCAAACATTTGGTGATGATAATGACTTATTACTCTACACAGGCTTACATGGCGGGCTTGTTACCGCTGAGTTGAATATTGCTAAATATGTCGATCTGTTAATCGGGGTTGTCCCCATAATTAATTTGGAATGGATCCAAAAAATTAAACGAGATTGTAGTAACCGTGGCTATTCACCAGAGGCGGTGGTAGACAATATTCTAAAACGGATGCCAGATTATGCTCATTATATTACCCCCCAATTCTCGCGGACAGACATCAACTTTCAGCGAATACCATTAATTGATGTATCAAACCCATTCGAAGCGCGTGAAATTCCGGCAGCGGAGGAAAGTTTGGTTGTGATCCGTTTTAAAGATCCTGCAGTAGCGGATTTTCCATACTATTTAGAGATGCTGAGCAATTCGTTTATGTCTCGTGCTGATAGCATTGTTGTGCCAGAGGTCGAGATGGGGTTGGCAATGGAGATTATTGTAACGCCATTTATTAATAAAATAATGGTAAAACTACGTTAAAGTGGTTAACCTTGTAGCTGTTTTTTAAATATAGACGGATATAAACAATGTCTAATTGGCAGATAAAACAAGCGGTTTCAGCATTAAATAAAGGCAAGATCATTGCCTATCCGACAGAAGCGGTTTATGGATTAGGCTGTGATCCTTGGCATGAACATGCGGTGTATTCACTGTTAGAATTAAAAGATCGCCCTTGGCAAAAGGGATTGATTTTAATTGCGGCAACATTTGAACAACTGAATGATTTTATTGAGCCTATTAATTCAAACTTAGCAGCAGAGATCCATGCATCATGGCCAGGGCCTGCAACATGGGTGTTACCGGCAAAAAAACAGGTGCCAAATTATCTGCGAGGTGAACATAACACTATTGCAGTACGTGTTACCGCTCACCCGCAAACTGCAGAGATTTGTCGCCAGTTTGGTGGTGCCATTGTTTCAACCAGTGCCAATAAGGCGGGCAAGCAGCCGGCTAAATCTAGTGATGAAGTACGGCGGCATTTACCAGAAGTTGAGATCGTATTATCAGGACAGTGTATAGGTGCGGATAAACCAACCCAAATAAGAGATGGACAAACAGGAGCTATTCTTCGATGAGCGCCCCCGACATTAATGCTGTTCGTGATTATTTATTAGACTTGCAAGATCGCATTTGCCAGCAACTTGAGGTGGCAGATGGTGGCGCGCAATTTATTGAAGATAACTGGCAACGAGAAGGTTCAGGCGATGGCGGTGGCCGCACCCGTGTATTAACCGACGGCGCGGTGTTTGAACAAGGTGGGGTTAATTTCTCACAAGTAACAGGTGATAACTTGCCGCCTTCAGCCACAGCCAGCAGACCAGAATTAGCAGGGCGAAGCTTTGAAGCCTTGGGCGTGTCATTAGTGATCCACCCACACAATCCTCATGTGCCCACTTCGCATGCCAATGTGCGTTTTTTTATGGCTGAAAAAGAAGGCGAAAAGCCAATTTGGTGGTTTGGTGGTGGTTATGATTTAACACCCTACTATGGTGTTGAAGAAGATGTAATTGCATGGCATCAAACAGCAAAGGAGGCTTGCGATCCCTTTGGCGACAACGTCTATACTGACTACAAAAAATGGTGTGATGACTACTTCTTTTTAAAGCATCGCAATGAACCGCGCGGTGTAGGCGGTTTGTTTTTTGATGACTTAAACGAAGGTGGTTTTGAACATTGTTTTAACTTAATGAAAAGCGTCGGCGATAGTTATACCAAAGCTTACTTACCCATAGTTCAAAAACGAAAAGATACCGAGTTTGGTGAGCGCGAACGCGATTTCCAACTCTACCGCCGTGGTCGCTATGTCGAATTTAACTTGATCTATGATCGCGGCACTTTATTTGGTCTACAATCAGGTGGGCGCACCGAGTCAATATTAATGTCATTACCGCCACTGGTGAAATGGCAATATAATTGGCAACCCAAAGCAGGATGTGCTGAAGATGAGTTGTATCAGAAGTTTCTTAAACCGCGAGATTGGTTAAAATTAGCGTAACAAAATAA
>CAYTAM010000031.1:0-11305 GCA_964435685.1 uncultured Methylophaga sp.
GGTATATAGCACCTTCCTAACTTTATCCAAATCTGCTTGGGTATCAACCCCGTGACCGGGCTCTATTTCTGCTTGTGTTAAATGAATTTTGTTACCATGATATAAAACACGCAGTTGTTCCAATGATTCTTCTTTCTCCAATACACAGGGTTCAAGTTCCGCATAGTGCTTTAAAAAACTAGCACGATAGCCGTATAGTCCTATATGGCGGTAATGAGGAAGATCGGGCGGCAATGTTGATTGCTGATCAAAATGATCGCGCATCCACGGGATAGGCGCGCGACTAAAATATAGTGCATAACCCTGTTTATCCATAATCACTTTTACGGTATTAGGATCAAATACCTGTTTTTCTTGGGTGATTTTATTAAATAAGCTTGCCATATCAGCATCGGGATATTGTTGTAAATCATCGGCAACTTGGTTGATTAGACTTGCGGGTAAGCAGGGTTCGTCACCTTGTACATTGATAATGATATCTTCATTTGAGAACGCACGTTGCTTTGCCACTTCAGCTAGACGATCGGTTCCCGAAATATGATCTGTTCGTGTCATGCAGACATCAGCACCAAAGGAACTGGCTACCTGTTCAATTCTCTGGTCATCCGTGGCGATAATAATCTGTGCTGCATCGCTTTCTTTAGCACGTTCATAAACATGCTGGATCATGGGTTTACCGGAAACATCAAGCAAAGGTTTGCCCGGCAGCCTGCTGGAGGCATAGCGAGCAGGAATAACTATTTTAAACGACACTTAACTTTCTTCATCAGCAGCAAGTTCGCGTGCTTCATCAGCAAGCATAACGGGAATGTCATCACGAATAGGGTAAGCTAAACGGCAGGCGGGGCAAATAAGCTCTTGCTGTTTTTTGTGGTAATTTAGACTGCTTTTACAGTTAGGGCAGGCTAGAATTTCTAATAAGATTTTATCCATTGTTGGTGATCTCTGATAATTTTTGAAGTATTTTCTGCTCAAGTTTACCGCTTATTGAAGCTTTAATGGGGATAAACCACATATTTTTGGTAGCGAATTCTTGGCATTTTACGGCATCTTTCTCGGTCATTAAAATGGCTGTGTCTTCCTCAAATACTAGTTCATTTTGCACAAAGCGGTGATGATCACTAAATGGGTAACGTTGAATAGTCAGCCCTGATGCGGATAGTTGATCAAAAAAGCGATCAGGATTGCCAATTCCCGCAATAGCATGCACTGTTTTATTTTTGAAATTAGCCAAGGGTTTTGTAAGGGTGTTATTAACCAAGTTAATAGCTTTTCTCTGTGTTAGCGTCATCGTAAATTCACTGTTGGACTGACTACCATTATAGACAATAAAACCAACGGTTTTTAAGCGAGATAATGGCTCGCGTAGCGGCCCTGCAGGCAAACACAAACTATTGCCAAAAAGCCGTTGACTATCGACTACTACAATTTCAATATCGCGCACTAGTGCAGTATGTTGTAACCCATCATCAGCAATTATAATATTACAGTCATGGTGTTGTAACAGATATTCAGCGGCTTCAACGCGATTGGGTGAAATAGCCATGGGGCAATGTGTGTGGCGGCTAATAATAACGGGCTCATCACCGACGAGAGCAGGATCGCTTGTTGCAGTGACATTTTGGGGATAACATGTTGCTTGACCACCGTAGCCGCGACTGATAATGCCGGGGCGATACCCCGCCTGTTGCAATTGCTTGGCAAGCCAAATAACACAAGGTGTTTTACCGGTTCCACCCACGCTAATATTACCAATAACAATAACGGGGACAGCTATTTTAGTTTGCTTGAATAAACCTAAGTGATAAGCTTGTTTTCTACACCAAATTACACTGCAATATAATGCGGACAGTGGCCATAGTAACCAGCGAACAGGGTGGGGTTGATACCAGCTAGTGAGTAGCCATTTCATGATTAGGATTTATTGTCAGGATCTACAGCTTGTTGAAATTGCAATCGGTGCAATTCTGCGTAATGCTGACCTTTTGCGATAAGTTGTTGGTGAGTACCGGTTTCAATAATTTTGCCATCATGCATCACTATGATCTGATCGGCTTTTTCTATAGTAGATAAACGATGGGCAATGACAAGGGTGGTGCGTTGCGCCATCAATGTTTCTAAGGCAGACTGAATATGACGCTCAGCTGCGCTGTCTAGTGATGCGGTGGCTTCATCTAAAATCAGAATAGGCGCATCACGCAAAAGTGCACGGGCAATAGCGATACGTTGGCGTTGCCCCCCTGATAATAATACGCCATTTTGCCCTACCTCAGTGGCAAGACCATCGGGGAGACGCTCGATAAAGTCCCATGCATGCGCGGCTTTGGCAGCGACAATGATTTGTTCATTACTGATATTTTGTTGGCCATAGGCGATATTATTAGCAATGGTGTCATTAAATAAAATCACTTGTTGGTTAACCAGTGCGATTTGATCGCGCAGGCTAGTAAGCGAGAGCGCATTTATATCAATACCATCGATGGTGATGCTACCTTCTGAAAACGGATAAAAGCGTGCAAGTAAACTCACTAATGTTGTTTTACCACTGCCAGAATGGCCTACAAATGCGATAGTTTGCCCTGCTTTGGCATGAAAAGAGATACCATCAAGTGTTTTTTGATTGGCTATGTTATAGCTAAAGTTAATATTTTTATATTTAATATCACCTTGGGCTCGACCTAGGGTTTTGGTGCCGGTGTCGGCTTCTGCTTGCTCATCTAATAAGGCAAAGATACTTTGTGCCGCAGCAATACCTCTTTGTAATTTCGCATTAATTTTTGTCAATCGCTTAAGTGGCGTTAAAATCATAAACATGGCAGTAATAAAAGAAATAAAGCCACCGGGAGTTATTTGCGTAATCATATCTGGTAATGTTGCCAGATAAATAACCACCGCCAAGCCTAATACGGTGATTAATTGAATTACCGGTTGGCTAATGGCATCGGTTGCTAACATTTTCATGTGCTGACGACGGTTTTGTTGGTTTACTTTATCAAAGCGTTTGCTTTCATATTGTTGGCTACCAAAGGTTTTGACTTCGCGGTGTCCTTCGATAATTTCACCACTGATGTGGTTGACATCGCCCATAGATTGTTGAATCATTCGGCTGATACGGCGAAAGCGATCACTTATTTTATAGACCAAAAAAGCAATAATGGGCACGGTTAATAAAATAATTAATGCCAAAAGTCCACTTATGTAAACCATCCAAAGCAGCAAACCAATTATGGTAAAGGTGTCTCTGATTAAAACGATAATAGCATCGGTAACCGCGTTAGCTACTTGCTCTACATCGTAGATAAGTTTAGACATAAGCTGGCCAGGTACACTTTGGTCATAAAAACGGGTTGGCAGTATAATCAGTCGCGCAAACATCTGTTCACGTAAGTTTTTAATGACATTTCGCGCGATCCAGCCTAAGCCATAAGTTGTTATAAAACTGGCTACACCGCGGATCAGAAATAAACCGATAAGAGCGAAGGGTAATAGTTTGATAATTTGAAGATCATGCTCAATAAAGCCCGCGTCCATTAATTGCTTTACTAGCGCGGCTAAGCCTATTTCGGTAGCCGCAAATATGAGCATTGCAACGATGGCAAGCACAAACACTGCCCAATAAGGCTTAACATAAACTAATAAGCGCCGATAAACATCACTCGCGCTCATGGTGAGAGCTGGTGTTGATTTCATGGAAGATCAGCAGTGGTTTGACGCGTTGCCAGTGTTAAACGTGTATAACCCAGTTGTTGTGCTACATCCATAGCAGTGACAATACTTTGATATTCTGCTTTAGCATCTGCACTGATAATGATGTGGGGATCTTCGTTATCACCGACGGCTTGTTGCAAATGAGCAGATAATTGTTCGCTACTAGGGTTTTCTAAGGTAGTGCCATTAATAATAAAGATGCCATTTAACTTAATAATGATGTCAATAGATTGTTGTTGTTCGGTCAATACCTGACCAGCAGCTTCGGGCAAGTCAACTTTTAGTGAACTTTCACGAATAAAGCTAGTAGACACCATAAAAAAGAGTAGTAATAAAAATACTACATCGATCATGGGAGTGAGATTTATATCAGGCTCTTCTGATGCTTGTGGTGCTAAGTTCATGCTTTGGTATCCGCATCAGGATCAAATTCACGGTCACCATGAAGAATTTCAATTAACTTCATCGCCTGTTCTTCCATATCGACCACTAGGTGATTAATTTTCCCTCTAAAATAACGATAAAAAATCAAACTAGGAATAGCGATAAGCAAGCCAGTAGCGGTTGTAATTAACGCTTTTGAAATACCGCCAGCGAGCACTTCGGGGTTACCGATACCTTCAGTAGTAATAACAGCGAAGACTTCGATCATGCCAATAACGGTTCCAAGCAGCCCCATTAAGGGTGTAATGGCTGCAATGGTACCTAATGTGTTTAGATTTTTCTCTAATGATAAAGTGACATGACGACCGATATCTTCAATGTTTTCTTTGGTAATTTCGCGTGAACTATTGCGGCTTATTAAACCAGCAGCCAGGATCTGACCTAATGGTGAATTGTTTTGTAGGGCATCAATATGCTGTCTATCCACTTGATTAAAGCGTAACCATTGCCATATTTGCGTAATAAGCTCTGGTGGTGCGATGCGTTTACTTTGCAGGCTCCAAAAACGCTCAGCAATAATTCCTATAGCAAGAATAGAACTGATAAGTAGCGGAAACATTATCCAGCCGCCAGCATTAAAAAATTCTAACATAATATCATTATCTCAATAAGCCAATATAACCCTATGATACGTGAAAACGAAGTCTGCAAAAAGTCTAATTAGCAGCAGTCCAGATCCGTCGATCATATTGTCGCCATAATAATGGTTCTGAAACAGTTTTTGGATCAAATTCAAAGCGAATTGCACCTTGCTCAGAGCTTGTATAAAGCACACTATTTTGAGCGAGGTATCGTTCTACAACCTCTTCTTTCGGAAACCCCCAACGATTACGATAACCAACTGGAAACAGTACGAACTCAGGATCTACGGCTTTGATAAAATCAGTGCTAGATGACGTTTTACTGCCGTGATGTGGTGCGATAAGTAATGTAGAAGATAAATTGTCTCCATAACGTTTAACCAACAGTTTCTCTGCTTTTGATTCAATATCACCAGTCAGTAAAACACTGTTATTTTTAGTTGATACTCTTAAGACACAGGAAAGATTATTTTCACTGCCACCATCGTTTTTGTTAGGGTACAGCATTGAAAATGTCACGCCATCCCACTGCCATGTCTGTCCCGAAAAACAATGTTTAGCATTAGGTAATAGCGCGGGAACGCTACTGAAAATAGCCAATGTATTGATTTCATCAATCAATGATACCGCGCCACCAATATGGTCGTTATCGCCATGGCTTATGATTAACAGGTCAATATGGTCGATACCTCGTTGTTGTAAAAAGGGGCTAACAACTGCGCTGCCAGTATTAAAACGATCACTGAATTTAGGACCGGTATCAAACACCAAAGTATGATTCTGAGTTTGAATAACAGCCGATAAGCCTTGCCCAACATCTAATAAGGTAAACCAAAACTCTTCTTGATCGGGTGTATCAGGACTGTAAAATATCAAGGGCATTAACCCAACTACGCCTAACCATTTTGCTGGAAAGTCTTTAGGTGTTAATAACAGTACTGTTCCGGTCATTACTGATAACCAATAAAGTGTCGGTAGAGTAGGACCAGACCACTGTGAAAAGGGCAATGTGGCTAAAAATTCTAATAATGGCCAAAGTACACCTAGTAAAAAGTCCGCTAATTGAAATAGCGCAACACCAATGGGTTCAAATAACCATACCATTAAGCTGGCTAGTAGTAATAGTGGCACAATCAGCAGGCTGACAACGGGCACGGCAATAAAATTTGCAATAGGTGCTATTAAGGATGTTTGCATAAAAAACAGCAATAGTAATGGTGTTAAGCCAAAGGCAATTAAAGTATGAATTCTTGCCCATTGCCAACGGGGTGCGGGAAAGCGATGTTGTGAAACAAATAAAATAATACCCACAGCAGAAAATGACAACCAGAATCCAACTGATAATATTGCCAAGGCATCATGCATTAAAACCATCATTAAACTGACGGCTAAAATAGAAGAAATAGCAGCAGGCCGGCGCATAAGCAATGTCAGCATAAGTATGGTCACCATGATTAAGGCACGCTGACTGGGAATGGAGAAGCCTGCCATGGCAGCATAAAATAATGCCGTAATAAAGCCGCCAATGGCACCCACTTCTTTACTGGGCAAAAGCAATAAATTATTGGCGCGTCTAGCCCAAAGCCATTTAAAACTAAAAAAGCCTATTGCTGCGGCTAACCCAATATGTAAACCAGAAATAGCTAATAAATGACTGGTGCCTGATAATCGAAGTGTTTGCCATTGTTGGGCATTAATATTATGCCTAAGCCCGGTAGTTAGACCTTGAATTAACCCTAAGTTTGCGCTGTCAGGCAAGTGATATTCAATGCGTTCAATCAGTGATTGGCGGAGCGCATTAACAGAAAAAACGGGCGCAACTGCTAAGCGCTTATTATCTGGATTGGAACGCACATAACCTGTTGCTCCAATATTTTTCTGAAACAACCAGCCTTCATAATCAAATGAACCAGGATTCATCATGCCTCGCGGCTGTTTCAAACGTACTGTTAATTGCCATTTTTCATCGGCATTAAGTGTGTTAGGAAAAGGTCGATACCAGTTTAAACGCAACTTTGAAGGTAACGTTGTGTCTAGTGTAATGTCGGGTGAAAATTCAAATGATAAGCGTCTATCATCATGTTCGGGAATACTTATAATCGTGCCTGTAATCAGTAGATCTTGACCAACTAGATCAATGGCTAAGCGCTCGTCAAGTACGGCGTTAGCGCAATATAGCGCCCATAAAACACCTAGAATAACAACAGATAATAACCGTATTTGGTGATAAAACAATACTATGAAAGCGGGCAATAGTACCCAGAACCACTGTATAGAAGGTATACTAGGCAGTTGTAGTAATAACCAACACCCCAATGCAAATGAAATAGCAGTTTTAATCATATATCCCTATACTCTGACCGATTCAATAACCAAGAAAACAGTGAATGCCTCGTAAGTTCCTAAAACGTATCATGCCTGATCAAAAGACAATGTGCGAACATCCACATTTAAAAAAGTTCGGTCAACGTCTGACAGAACCTAAATTATGGCATTTAAATAAATATTCTGTTGCCAGCGGTTTGGCATTAGGGATCTTTATTGGTTTTATGCCCATTTTTGGCCAGATGATCATTGCTGCAACATTAGCGATTATATTACGTGTAAACTTGCCTATTGCAGTGGTGGGCTGCTGGATCAGTAACCCGGTTACATTTGCTCCTATTTTCTATTTTTCCTACAAACTGGGTGCATGGATTTTACAGCTACCTGTCGGTCAACACTCTTTTGAGGCTTCATGGCAATGGCTTACAAGTGACTTTTTACTTGTTTGGCAACCGTTGCTTTTAGGTAGTTTTATTTCTGGGATTATTGCTGCACTATTGGGTGTGCTCTTGGTGCATTTGGTTTGGCGAATAATTGTTATTCGTAGCTGGCAACAACGAAACCAAAAAAAGAAGTAATAAGCAAGGAAATAATGGGATACCCACACTGGATAAAGCCTGTTTTTTCAAGTAACTTAGCTATAGCACTATCAAATAATTTTACGGTCACTTTTGATGATAAACATAAACAATAAAGCAATCATGGCAAGACTCCATACGATCACGGGCCCACTCGGTAAATCAAGTAGTGAGGATAATATTAAGCCCGTCCCAAATCCTAAGACGCCGATCATATATCCAGTTAACACTGTCTTTCGGCGTCCGACACTTGCTAGAGCAGGAATGATTAGGCTTGCAAAAACCAAATAAACACCTACTAATTGTACCGAGCTAGTGACCGCCAATGCAAACAGTAAGTAAAAACCGATACGACGGTTTAATATCTGTCGGAAATTATACATAATCAGCAAAATGAAACTTGTCATTAAAGCCGCCGGCAAAAGTTGCTGCCAAGTGATCCATAAAATTTGCCCCACCAATAAATCTTTGAGTGATTGTCCTCCATGCGGGTTACCTACCAACAGTAAAATACTGCCGGTTGCTGCTAGGATAAAGGTTGTGCCGATAAGCGCTTCTTGAAACTGTTGGTAGTGCTTTTCTAGATAGCCCAATATAATCGCCGCGATTAAGGCACTGCTGGTCGCTGCCAACTGCACTTCCCAGCCATGCATTTCCCCGCCGAAGCGGTAGGCAGCAATCAAACCCAACCCTGCAACTTGGGCAATCGCTAGATCAATGAAAATAATACCGCGTTTAAGTACTTCTTGACCTAACGGTACATGGGTTGCCAGTATAAACAAACCGGCGACAAACGCCGGTCCGAGGATAGCAAGTTCGAGTCCTTCAATACTCATATTTTAAGCTCATGGGCTAATACTTAATAATTGATTCAACAGCCTATCGAGCCATTGCGTCAGATCCTCTTTGTCAGCAGGACTCATTGGCAAGCCAACGGTGACAATCCCAGTCTTTTCCGATAGCCAGCGGGTAGCTTTATCATTACGATAGTCTGCATACAAAATCATATCTGCCGGACTGCTTTCTAATTGGGCAAGCACCTTACTTAAATGACGACTGTTAGGTGGAATTCCCGGTATAGGCTCTAGTGTTGCCACCCTTGTTAAACCCAGCCATTGTTCCAGATAGATCCAGGAATTATGATTGACAACAATACGCTTACCCCGCAATGATTGAGCTCGTATCTCCCACTCAGCAATGGCATCTTGCCATTCACGGGTAAAACTCAATAGGTTTTGCTGATATAGCTTACTGTTTACAGGATCAACTGTTGTTAGTGTAGCTGCAAGTGCATCGGCAACTTTCATAATGCGGTAGGGATCAAGTTGAAAGTGGGGATTGCCGGCAGCGTGAATATGACCCAGACTACGATCAAGCACAACTGGCTTTTCCAATAAAGTGACCTGATCGGCCGCCATAAAATGACCTGCCCGACCAGGTAGAACATTACCATTGCCTGATCTACGCAATAACAGCGGCAACCAGCCAATCTCCAATTCTGCACCAGTGCAGACTAGCAGATCTGCACGACGTATTTTGGCAATCAGGCTGGGACGCGCTTGTATATAATGTGGATCTTGCTGGGCGGTGGTGGCACTGTAGACCTCGACCGCATCGCCGCCCAAGCTTCGTGTTAGTGCTGCCCATTCAGGTTCACAGGCAAACACATTGATTTTGGCATAAGCCACGTTTGAGCATAACAACAGTAGTAATACAGCGAGCCCCTGTTTTTTTATCCATTGGTATAACATAAGGTTTACTCCTAAAATTGGTGAGCACCGTGAGCACCTAAACTCATGGTGTATTGCAAAAAGATCTGATGGTCAGTTTTTTTATAAGATTTATCCCGATTCACTTGCAGACGCACCCGACTAAATTCACTAGGCAGCCATTCCACCATGGCGCTATAGCGCTTAGGGGTATGACCTTCATTATCCAGCCCTGCTTCTGCCAGTACATCAGCATCCAATCCACGGTTATTACTGTCCAAGCGGTCATAACGCAAACCTGTCTGCCATTGGGGTTTAAACTTGTAAATCGTTTGCGCATACCAGCCTTTTTGGTGACCGTCATAACTGGTCAGTTCCTCAACATGACCATTGTGTAACATGGCCACTTCACCATTTTCTTTGCGATCAAAATATTCAAATTGGAATTTGAAACTTTGGTTTCTTGGGTTGCCATTGGGAGCCCATTTATAGACCAAATCCAAAGCATTGATAGTACTGTCACCGCTAAATGAGGGAGTTTCTGTCGCGCCGCCATGACCATGACCATGACCGCCACTTTCCCTGCCTTCAATATCATTTGCCTGCCAATGACTCAAACCTAACTGCCAACTATGCTCAATGCCAATATCACCGCCTATATCGACAAATGCCGTCCAAGCGCCAATGCCGCCATGGCTACCACCGGCTGGGAAGCGGCTACCGCTCAAGGCTTCTGCACCTATTTGTAAAAAGATATCGGTGGGAGCGACCCAAGTCATTTGCAAACCGTCATCAATCAACTGTTTGCCGAACAAACCACGATAAATTAATGGTGCATCAGCAAAATCCCAAAAATGGGCATGCTGCTTATTAAGGTAACCGATTTCTGAAAAGAAGCGCCCGCCTTTTACAGTTAAACCGTTTCCTAGTCCCAAGGTTTGAATAAAAGCTTCTTCCAGTTCTATTTCTGTTTTACCATCATGTTCAGCAAAGGCAAGTGTTATTTGACCATAAAATTTATCGTCAATATTGGCGCTCATAATAAGTTCGCTATGCCCTAGTGCGAAACCTTGTTCTCCCAGACCGGCCTCACCACCTAGCGAAAACCCAGGGAGTTCATAGTGTTCTGGCTTGTTACTAAAGCTACCATAACTACCATCAAGAATGACACTAATCGCAGGGTTAAAGCTATTTCGAGTTGTGGATGCAGTGCGTTCTGTATTGTTTTTCTCCAGTTCTAGGTTACTGGCTTGCTCTGTTTTTAGTAATCGTGCTTCCAGATCGGCAATACGCTGATCATATTCTTTTTTAAGGGTATCTAATTGTTGTTTAATCGCCGCTGTTTCACTGTCAGCGAACACTAAGTTTGGATTTAATAGTGCTGCTGTTATTGCAGCCGTAAGTAATGCTGTACGCATGTGGTTCTCTCCCGTAAACGAAACTATTCATCACAACGCTTAGGCGGTTGTGACGGTTAAAAAATTATCAAGTTTATTTACGAAAAAAGAGGAGGGGCGCGTGATAAATAACTGCGGTGAGGATAAGACAGCCAGACGCTAATTATCCGGCTGACAACTAGTGTATTACTAGCTTGGGAAGGAAGTTGCACACCATCAAAAAGCAGACCATTACCTGACTTTTCGCACTGCAAATATACTTGACATGACAGCTCTTGAACATGGTGCGGGTGTTCTACCGAGTGAATAAGCACAGAAAACTGCCCGATAAGCAATAGTAAGCTTATAAGTGCAATACGGATCTGAAGGTACTTTTTATTCATCAGTTTAGGTGATTTACGCTATTGGGCAGGATTAATTTTTAAGCTAAATGGTCGCGATTATATCATTAGTATAAATAAGCAAGCAAGGTGTATTATCTGTGCGTTGATAATAATTGAAATATAAACTAAAACCTATAAATATAGCAATAGACAGTAACAATCAAAACGGTAAGTAATTGA
>CAYTAM010000032.1:0-3778 GCA_964435685.1 uncultured Methylophaga sp.
AATCAATGGGGTCAGACTCGATTGATTTTTAGCTTTAGTTAGTTTATACTCAAACTCTTTTAACTTAATGAGCCTATCTAATGGCACGCCTCCCCCCCGTTTTGTTATTCCAGATCAGCCGCAACATGTGATTGTGCGGGGCAATAATCGCGATCCCATTTTTCTGGATGACGAAGATCATCAGTTTTATTTGGAAAAGCTAAAACAAGCTTGTGAAAAACACCAATGTGCTTTGCATGCTTATGTATTAATGACCAATCATGTGCATTTATTAATCACGCCACATACTGAGCAAGGTTTAAGTAAAGTAATGCAAATGATAGGCCGCTATTATGTGCAATATTTTAATCATAGCTATCAGCGCACTGGTACTTTATGGGAAGGGCGTTATAAGGCGACATTAATTGATTCTGAGTGTTATCTTCTCACCTGTTATCGCTATAATGCCTTGGGGCAGAAAAATAAGTTGATCACGCCACATGACGAGTATTTGCAGTTGGGAGATAATGCTGCAGAACGACAGCAAGCTTATCGTGATTTATTTAATGATCATATAACACAGCGAACGTTGGCGGACATAAGACAGGCAACGAATAAAGCTTGGATTTTGGGTAGCCAGCATTTTAAAGATAAAATTGAGCAATAACTAAACCGCCGGATCAGTCCTTTGCCGAAGGGTGGAGATAGAAAATCAGCGGCTTATCGTGAGGGAATTAAAATCAATCGAGTCTGACCCCATTGATTACCCCATTGATTACCATTGATTACTTCCTATTTTTACCCTGAACCTTCACAGATTGAATGATTACGGGTATATATGAGCTGTAGTGCTTTGTAAACAAATAGTCAATTATTAGTCGTAACGTTTATACTGTTTATGTGTCTATGTTTTTAAAATGAATCTCGTCATGGATCCTAGCGGTTACTTCGTTTCCGTATGTTTACCCAGTCAAGCTGAGCACAAGCTTAGCGGGAATCTAATATTTAGAAAATAGATCCCGGCTAAAAAGCCTACCGGGATGACGAAGAACGCGTAATAAAGGATAAAAAATGTCATCCCAGCAGTATTTAAGAACACCTTTACTCACGGGTGATAATATTGATGCTAAACGTATAGAAATTGCGGCTTATTTTAATGCGACTTTTGAACGATATGAGTCTTTGTTTGAAACATTGGCGAGCGATAAGGGCTACTATCAACAATCGATTCCGCTTCGCCATCCCTTAATATTCTATTACGGTCATACTGCTACCTTTTTTGTTAATAAATTGTTGTTAGCTGGTTTAATTGAACAACGTATTGATGCTAAGTTTGAATCGATGTTTGCTATTGGTGTCGATGAAATGAGTTGGGATGATTTGGATGATGCTCATTATGATTGGCCGACGGTGACTGAGGTTAAGGCATATCGGCAACAACTGAAAGGTGTCATAAATAATATCATCGCCACTACGCCATTGGAATTGCCGATCAACTGGCAAAATCCGTGGTGGACGGTTTTGATGGGTATTGAACATGAGCAGATCCATATTGAAACTTCATCGGTATTAATACGACAGCAAAATCTGGATTTAGTGCAAAAACAGGATGCGTGGCGGCCTTGGACTAAAACAGGCGAGGCACCTGACAATGCTTTAGTGACGATTTCTGCTGGTAAGGTTAACTTGGGCAAAGCGGAAGATGATTTGATCTATGGTTGGGATAATGAATATGGTTCTCACCTAGCAGAGATCAGTGAGTTTCAAGCTAGTAAATATCTAGTGAGCAATCAACAGTTTCTAGCCTTTGTTGATGCCGGTGGTTACGAAAATGATGAGTATTGGTTAAGCGAAGGTTTAGAGTGGAAGACATTTTCTAAAGCTGCACACCCTACTTTTTGGCACAAAACAGCACAAGTTTGGCAGTTGAGATTAATGACTGAGATGGTCGTTATGCCGTGGGATTGGCCTGCCGAAGTTAATTATCATGAAGCCAAAGCCTTTTGTAACTGGAAAGCTACACAAACAGGATTATCAATACGTTTGCCAACTGAAGATGAATGGCAACGTATGTATGATTACTCTGGCGTGAAGGAGCTAACAACACAACAAGCACCTGCCAATATTCATTGTGATCATGCCGCTTCATCCTGCCCAGTGAATGAGTTTGAGCATGGCGGCTTGTATGATGTGGTGGGTAATGTCTGGCAGTGGACTGAAACACCGATTTATCCATTTAATGGTTTTCAGGTGCATCCACTCTATGATGATTTCACCATGCCGACATTTGATGGTCGACATAATTTATTTAAAGGTGGATCATGGGTTTCGTGTGGTAATGAAAGTCGTAAAGCAGCACGTTATGCTTTTAGACGACACTTTTTTCAGCATGCGGGTTTTCGCTATGTTGTGGCAGATGAAGTTGAGGAACAGGCCTTGTCCAATTATGAAAACGATAAAATGTTATCGGAATATGCCGAATTTCATTATGGTGATAGTTATTATGATGTGGCGAACTTTCCTCAAACATTGGCAAATATTGCTATTGAAGCATTGGGTGACAAGCCAGCGGGCAAAGCTTTAGATATTGGCTGTGCAGTTGGGCGTGCGAGTTTTGAATTGGCTAAACATTTTGATCATGTTACTGGTATCGATTTTTCAGCACGATTAATTAATTTGGGGGTGCAATTAGCCGCACAAGGTGTGATTCGTTATAGCATAGCCGATGAAGGCGAGTTAATGCTGCATCGTGAGCGGCGATTAGATGCTCTGGGTTTAGCGGGTGTTAGTGATAAAGTGGATTTCTTGCAGGGCGATGCCTGTAATTTGAAAACACATTTTAAGGGCTATGATTTAGTAATGGCGGCAAATTTAATTGATCGTCTTTATGACCCTGCTTTATTCTTATCAACAATTCATCAGCGAATTAATTCGGGTGGTATTTTATTGATTGCTTCGCCTTATACATGGTTAGAACAGCATACCAAAAAAGAAAACTGGCTAGGCGGCATTAAAAAAGAGGGTGAAAATGTAACAACACTGGATGGGCTAAAAACTGTTTTGGAAGAACATTTTGATTCAATGCAAGCGCCGCAACAAGTGCCGTTTGTGATTCGTGAGACTAGCCGTAAATTCCAGCATACCCTATCTGATGTTACTTTGTGGTTAAGAAAGTAGTGGCTATTGATTTTGATAAAATAATTGATAGAACGAGCACATCAAGTGTTAAATATGATGCGCGTAAGACGGTATTTGGTACAGAGTATGTGACACCATTATGGGTGGCGGATATGGATCTAGCGGCACCTATTGTTGTGACTGAGGCGTTAGTGGAACGGGCTAAACATCCTATTTATGGCTATAGCCATTATCCTGATTCCTTGTTTACGGCAATGCAAGACTGGTTTCAACACCGTCATAACTGGGCGATTGATAAAAAATCTATTTTGATCTGCCCCGGTGTAGTGCCTTCTATGCATGCGGTGATTGAGGCATTGACAGAAGAAGGCGATAGCATTATCGTGCAGCCGCCGATTTATCCACCCTTTTTCTCTGCCGTGACGGATACAGGGCGTAAAATTGTTGAAAATCCACTACAATTAGTTGATGGTGAATATCATCTTGATTTAGAACACTTTGAACAATGTGCGGCTTTGGGTGCTAAGATGTTGCTATTGTGTTCACCGCATAATCCCGTCGGGCGGGTGTGGCAAAAACAAGAGCTTAAAGCGATATTAGATATTGCTCGGCGATATCAATTAATTATTCTCTCCGATGAAATCCATGCCGATTTAATTTA
>CAYTAM010000032.1:3878-10825 GCA_964435685.1 uncultured Methylophaga sp.
ATTAAGGGGCTGCAGATTGCATTTTCATGGGATCTGGGTGTTTTTGGTGTCTTCCCAAGAACCATAGATGGTCTAGTCGGCATATTATTTGCGCCTCTTATTCACGGTTCATTTGAACACCTTTTTTCTAATACTTTAGCGTTATTTGTATTAGCGACCGCACTATTTTATGAGTACCCAAAATCAGCAAAATGGACGTTTATTATTATCTACTTTGGTTCAGGTCTAGGCGTGTGGTTGTTTGCACGAGAGTCTTATCATATTGGTGCCAGTGGTCTAACGCATGGCATGATGTTTTTCTTATTTTTAATCGGTGTACTACGACGAGATAAACCGGCAATGGCACTGGCTATGATTATATTTTTTCTCTATGGCAGTATGGTGTGGGGCATATTACCAACCAAAGAAGAAATATCATTTGAATCACATTTATTCGGCGCGTTGATGGGCGTGATTTGCGCTATTATGTTCAGGAATAAAGATCCTAAGCCACCAGAAAAGAAATATAGCTGGGAAGTTGAAGAAACGAATATTGAAGCCGATACAACTGACGTGATCGAAATGGATTGGGATGATAAACGGCTGTAAATCAGCAGAAAATCGGGAAGTTCTTCTCTGTAAGCAGCTGGAATACTCAAGTATAATAGCAAATAAATCAAACAGATTAACTCAATCAAAATATCAACGGAGAATCAAAGTGGCAGATGTAATTGGTAACGTAGCAGGGGCGTTATGGAAATATTTAGATAAAAACGGCGCGAGTAGTGCAACTAAAATTGCAAAAGAAACCAAGCTTGATGCAAAAGACGTGCAACGTGCCATTGGCTGGTTGGCGAAAGAAGGCAAACTGAGTATTACAGCTAAAGGTCGAACAGAAACTATTGCTTTAAAGTAAAGCAAGGGTTTGAAAATTTTAAAAAGCCTCTGTAGTGCATGTTGCTACAAGGGGCTTTTTACTATTCAATATTGCATGTTAATCAAAGGCATTCCCCGCCTTTTTACCCGCAGCTTTGAGCATTTTTGCCAATGGGCAAAAGCCGGTAAATGCAGATTGGAATAAGTTAAAACCAACAAAAGCCGTTAACCATAGCCAGTTTGCGCTGTGGTATTGCGAAAGTACAAGGCTTATTAAAATCATACCGCCCGCAAAGGCAAGAACGAGTCGATCAATATTCATAAGTATCTCCTAAATTAGAGTTTGCTAATATAGACCATATTACTACAGATAAAAGTGCTGTCAAGTATAAATATGGCTCATCAAATTTATATTTCTTAATAGTCTTGTGCTATAGGCTTTTATCCTGCTACCCTTCGTGACATAATTTAATTATGTAAGCACTACGATGACAAATGAATATAATGCCTCGGCGATAGAGGTTTTAACTGGGCTTGAGCCAGTACAAAAACGACCAGGCATGTACACTGATACCACGCGCCCTAATCATTTAGCGCAAGAGGTCATTGATAATAGCATCGATGAGGCTGTGGCTAAACATGCCACGCAGGTTCACGTTATCTTGCATGGCGATAATTCCATAGAAGTGATTGACGATGGGCGTGGTATGCCCGTTGATATTCATCCTGAAGAAGGGGTGCCGGGTGTCGAAGTGATTTTGACTCGCTTACATGCGGGTGGTAAGTTTTCTAATAAAAATTATCAATTTTCCGGTGGTTTGCATGGTGTTGGTGTGTCAGTAGTTAATGCCTTGTCAACGCGGTTAGAAGTTAAAATTCGCCGCAATGCCACTGAATATGCCATCGCATTTGAGCATGGCCTTAAAGTAGAAGAACTGCATGAGATTGGTACAGTAGGCAAGCGCAATACAGGTACGACGTTACGGTTCTGGCCAGATGATTCTTATTTTGATTTACCTAAATTTCTAATCTCACGCTTGCGCCATGTTTTACGTGCCAAAGCTGTGCTTTGCCCCGGTTTAGTGGTGATATTCACTGATTTATCAGGTGAAGAGAAAAGTGAAGATCGCTGGTGTTATGACGATGGTTTAAATAGTTATTTAAGTTCAATGATGACGGATCAACCGTGTGTGCCAGAGCAGCCTTTTGTAGGACATATTGAAGGTGATAATGAACAAGTTGATTGGGCATTAATGTGGCAAGAGGAGCAAGGGGAAGAATTAGCGGAAAGTTATGTTAATTTAATTCCAACCGCACAGGGCGGTACCCATGTGAATGGTTTGCGTACAGGCTTACTAGATGCGCTTCGTGAGTTTTGTGAGTTCCGTAGTTTACTGCCGCGTGGTGTAAAACTATCAGCAGAAGATGTGTGGAGCCAGTGTTGTTATGTATTATCAGTTAAGCTACAAGATCCTCAATTTTCAGGTCAAACTAAAGAACGTTTATCATCACGGCAATGTGCAGGCTTTGTTTCAGGTGCAGTAAAAGATGCCTTTAGTCTGTGGCTAAATCATCACACCGAAGACGGTGAGAAAATTGCTGAAATAGCCATTAGCAGTGCGCAATCACGCTTAAAACAAGCAAAAAAAGTAGTCCGTAAACGGGTGCAATCGGGTCCGACATTACCCGGGAAATTATCGGATTGTTCTTCACAAGATGTCAGCCGAACAGAATTATTTTTAGTAGAAGGAGATTCTGCTGGCGGTAGTGCCAAACAAGGTCGTGAGCGTGAATTTCAAGCGATTATGCCATTACGAGGAAAAATCCTAAACACTTGGGAAGTTGATTCTAGTCAGGTTTTAGCGTCACAAGAAGTGCATGATATCGCCGTTGCTATTGGTGTAGATCCCGGCTCTGATGATTTGTCAGGTTTACGTTATGGCAAAATTTGCATACTTGCCGATGCCGATTCTGATGGCGCTCATATTGCTACTTTATTATGTGCCTTATTTGTAAAACACTTTCGACCATTAGTGATAAAAGGTCATATTTGTGTGGCGATGCCCCCTTTATATCGGATTGATGTCGGTAAGCAAATATTTTATGCCTTAGATGATGAAGAACGCCAAATTATTTTAGATAAAATTGAAAAAGACAACATCAAAGGCAAGGTTAATGTTCAACGTTTCAAAGGCTTGGGTGAGATGAATCCATTACAGTTACGCGAAACCACTATGGCACCCGATACGCGCCGTTTAATTCGCTTAACCATTGATGATGATGATGTGACCGACGATGAAGGCTCACTCACCGATGAAGCAATGGATAGATTATTGGCTAAAAAACGGGCAGCAGATAGAAAGGCGTGGCTGGAAGATCAAGGCGATTTGGCGACAGTTTAATGAATAAAGAAAAAACAAAACTTATTTTTTCCTTAGGCGAGCTTGAATACAGTGCCGTAGATGACTGGTTAGATTATTCGCAATATGGTTTTGACCAAGATGATGTGGTAGCTTTAATTGCCTTAGCAATTGATAAAAAATTGTACTTTGCGGACGATGACACTATGTGGGTACCTGCCCATGCTTGGCGAATATTAGGGCAGTTGGCAAGCGAACAAGCGGTATTACCATTAATTGGTATATTTGATTTACTTGCTGAGCAAGATGATGATTTTGGTATGACTGATTTGGTGCATGTGATGGTGATGATTGGTCTGCCAGCCATTGTGGCTCTAGCTTCGTTTGTGAATGATAACAAACATCAACAATTTGCGCGCATCATGGCGATAGAGAGTTTGAGCGAGATTGCAAAAAGATTTCCTGATAGTCGAAAGCAAGTGTTAACAATATATCAGAATTACATGGCGGATCCTGATATTGAATTACAGACATTGAATGGCTTGCTAATTTCTTATGTATTAGATCTTAATGGCAAGGAGCTGGTTGATGATATTCGCACACTCTTCAAGCAAGAATACGTTGATTTAAGTGTAGTAGGGGATATGGAAGATGTTGAAATTACATTGGGTTTGCGAGAACAACGCGAAACTCCGAAACCGACTTTTGAAGAAATTTATGGTATATCATCTGAAATGATGGAAGGCATAACAGCAGAAGAAATTATAAGTCTATTTTCAGATAAAGAACCGATCAAGCCCACAGATAAAGATGATGTAATTGCATGGCTTGATTATTACTTTATGCTTTATGGGAATGATGACTCTATAGTGGACAGCTCTGAATTAGATGGTTTTTGTGCTTCACTCGCCTGCTCGCCAGAAGTGATCTTGCCTTCAATGTGGATCCCTGCAATGTGGGGTGGTGAAGAATTGATGCCAGAATGGAAATCAATGACAGAATCCCAAGACTTTAATGCGTTTCTTTTTACCGTTTACAATGGTGTTATAGATGAGTTGAATCAGGGTGAATATGAACCCTTGTTTTGGTTGAGTGAAGTCGATGGTGAATCGTATAGTATTGTTGATGAATGGTGTAGTGGTTTTTTAAGAGCTGTTAATTTATGGGGAAACCTCTCTGCAACAGATACCATGGTGGTGGAAAAATCACTTGAGCCCATTCGATTGTTTGCAACGGATCGCGGTTTTAAACAGTTAGAGAATATGAGTAAGAATGAAATTAAAGCACAGCAAGATTTAATCGAAGCTGCAATAAAAGACTTATTCGGTTATTTCTTAGAAAAACGTAAAGATTTATTGGTGCCTATTGTGCGAAGAGAGGCTAAAGTAAGCCGAAATGATCCTTGTCCATGTGGCAGCGGTAAAAAATATAAGAGATGTTGTTTACATTAGTATTGAATTTAAGAGAATTTTATAATGACTTCAGCAGTAGATGATTTAGAACGCTTACCGGTTCGGGAATTTACCGAAAAAGCGTATTTGGATTATTCGATGTACGTTATTTTGGATCGCGCCTTGCCCAATGTCGGTGATGGACTGAAACCGGTGCAACGCCGTATTATTTATGCGATGTCAGAACTGGGATTAAGCTCAGTTTCAAAACATAAAAAATCAGCGCGTACAGTCGGTGATGTATTAGGTAAATATCACCCACATGGTGATTCAGCTTGTTATGAAGCGATGGTATTGATGGCGCAGCCGTTTTCATATCGCTATCCTTTGGTGGATGGTCAAGGCAATTGGGGATCGATGGATGATCCTAAATCATTTGCTGCTATGCGTTATACCGAATCAAAACTGACCGCTTATGCACAAACCTTATTGGGTGAGTTGGCTCAGGGCACGGTTGATTGGATGCCTAATTTTGACGGCACAATGAACGAGCCTCAGTTATTGCCTGCGCGTTTACCCAATATATTATTGAATGGTGGTAGCGGGATCGCAGTCGGCATGGCAACCGATATTCCGCCGCATAATTTGCGTGAAGTGGTGAATGCTTGTTTACAGTTGTTGAAAAAACCGACAACAAAACTCGAAGCCTTATTAGAAGATGTTCAAGGGCCTGACTTCCCCACTGGTGGTGAGATTGTTTCTTCACGTGAAGATTTAATTAAGATCTACACTACCGGTTATGGCAGTGTGCGCCAACGTGCTTGTTATGAAAAAACTAAAGAAGGCGAGATCATTATTAATGCACTGCCTTACCAAGTGTCAGGTGCAAAAATAATCGAACAAATCGCTAATCAGATGAACAATAAGAAGTTGCCAATGGTGGCAGATATTCGTGATGAATCTGATCACGCACAACCGGTAAGATTAGTAATTGTGCCGCGTTCAAATCGTGTTGATATTGAAGGCTTGATGTCGCATTTATTTGCCTCAACAGATTTAGAAAAAAGCCACCGCGTCAATATGAATATGATTGGCTTAGATGGTCGCCCCCAAGTTAAAAACTTGAAAGATATCCTGACCGAATGGCTAGTTTATCGAACGGTAACGGTGCGTCGTCGCCTGCAATATCGTTTAGATAAAATTATTGAACGAATGCATGTGCTAGAAGGCTTATTGGTCGCTTATCTGAATATTGATGAAGTTATTCACATTATTCGCACAGAAGATGAGCCTAAACCGGTGTTAATGGAACGCTTTGGTATTAGTGATCGCCAAGCGGAAGCCGTTTTAGAGATAAAACTACGCAATTTAGCTAAATTAGAAGAAATGAAAATCCGTGGCGAGCTGAAGGAGCTTGCCAAAGAGCGTAAATCACTAGAATTATTGCTTAGCTCTGACACACGCCTGAAGACTTTAATTCGCAAAGAACTGACCGCCGATGCTGAAAAATTTGGTGATGATCGTCGTAGTGCGATTGTACAACGTAATGCTGCTAAAGCATTAAGTGAAATGGAATTATTGCCCACTGAACCACTCACTATTGTGTTATCAGCAAGTGGTTGGGTGCGAGCAGCAAAAGGCTATGATGTCGATGCTGAGGCGCTCAATTATCGCACCGGTGATCGTTATATGCTGTCGGTCAATGCCCGTAGTAATCAGCAAATTGTATTTTTAGATTCTACGGGGCGAAGTTATTCCATTGCTGCTCATGCTTTACCCTCTGCTAGGGGGCAGGGCGAGCCATTAAGTGGTCGCCTACAAATGCCAGCGAATGCACGATTTGTTGCCGTATTAGCGGGTGAGTTGGATAAGCCATTACTGTTATCAAATACCGCAGGTTATGGGTTTATCACCACATTAGATAATTTATTGGTTAAAAATAAAGCAGGTAAGGCTTTATTTAAGCTACCAGAAGGCGCAGAAATATTGCCACCTCTCTGGATAGAAAATACTACTGATAGTTTAGCTGTTGCTGCTGGCGATGGTCGCTTATTGGTTTTTGCCGTCACTGAAATACCAAATTTAAATCGTGGTAAAGGTGTGCGCTTAATTAATATTACACAGGCACGGTTTGCGAGCAAGCAAGAGTGGCTACATTCCGTTACCGTTGTACCAGAGAATAGTAGTATTACGCTTTATGCGGGCAAGCGTCATTTAACATTAAAACCAGCAGATTTGAGCTATTACACTAGTGATCGTGGTAAGCGAGGCAATAAACTACCAAGAGGTCTGCAAAAAGTCACAAAAGTGAAAGTGGCAGAATAAAAGTGAATCTATACCC
>CAYTAM010000033.1:0-10825 GCA_964435685.1 uncultured Methylophaga sp.
TCCGTAATGGTGAAAATTGTGCAAAACAAATGCTAGGAGCTTGTCCGAGAATAGAGAATCTACTGCGGAAAAGCTCCTAGCAACGCTTTAGGGATCTCTGATCAAGTCCAATTATTTTAGGCTTGTTAAAAGCGCCTAATTCTAACCGACTTAATCAGCGTTTCCTTTAGGGAGCCTCTGAACAAGTCATGAATCGACATATTGCGATTAAAATATCCTGCTTCTGCGTTGTGAAACTTCGCTATAGCCCTGCTATGACGTGCGTTCCACGCCTTGAATCAGAACATTTTAATTAGCAATCTGTTCGACCCAGGCTTAATCAGAGCCTCCTTAGGGTATACTGTCCGCTTTTAATTTTGAATGTAACGTAATGAACTATTCCGCAAGCAAAGATCTTTTATCAGATAATATTATTATTGTAACTGGAGCTGGAGAAGGTATAGGAGCAGCGGTCGCTCGGTGTTATGCTAAACATGGCGCAACCGTTATTTTGCTGGATAAAAATATTAAAGCCTTGAAGCAAGTTTATGATGATATTGAAGCAAAAGGCGGTGCCACTCCCGCGATCTACCCACTAGATTTAAAAGGGGCTAATACCACAGACTATGAAACCCTAGCCAGCAGTATTAATGATAATTTTGGACGTTTAGATGGCTTAGTACATTGTGCAGCAGCTTTAGGGCAGATTGCACCTTTTAATCACCAAAACATCACTACTTGGCTAGAAACCTTGCACATTAATCTAACCGCGCCCTATTTGCTAACACGTGCATGTGTGTCACTGCTGCAAAAGCAGCAGCAAAGCGCCATAATTTTCACCTCTGATGATTATAAAGATAAAGCATACTGGGCGGGCTATGGTGTGGCTAAAGCAGGGATTGAAACCCTGGCTAAGCAACTTGCCGCTGAGTTTGAAAGTGAGGGGCGTGTGCGGGTAAATTGTGTTATCCCAGGTTCTGTGCAGACAACGCTTTATGCGCGCGCCTTTCCTGGTCTCAACCCAAACTCATTGCCAATGCCAGAAACGCTTACGCCAAGCTATCTTTATTTAATGGGAAAAGATAGTATCGCAGAAACAGGGCAGTGTCTTTCGGCACAATAATACCGTCAAACTACTGGCATTGCAGCAGTAACATTATGATATAAAATAACAATATTGTTTTGGCATGAGAATCGCATAAGCTTAAGTAACACATTAGATTTATAAGGCGGTCAAAATGGAAAATCAATTATATTTAGAAACAGCAAAGCTCTCTTTAGTGGGAAAACACAGTCATGCAGTTGATTTTGCTATTCCACAAGATGCGCCTAGCAGCGTTGAAGATATTATAGCCAGACTGCCTGCAGTATTACAAACAACATTAGAAGTAGCCACCGTTATTGAGTTATTTCATACGCAAGCAAATAAAGTTTTATCTTATGACAGCCTGCACTATCAACACCAAAGCTCTCATTGTGAAATTAATACCGGCAGCCGTAGTCGCCACTCTTGCCATTATCGTTTAGAAATGAATGGCTCATGGTTAGGCGAGTTAACCTTAACGCGCAGTAAGAAGTTTGCTGATTCTGATACCCAATTATTAGAAGACTTATTATGCAAATTAGTTTATCCGTTACGTAACTGTTTATTATATCGTGAAGCACAAGCAGCAGCATTACAGGATAAATTAACCGGTTTAAATAATCGCGGCGCTTTTGATAATAGCTTAAAACGTGAAGTTGATTTAGCACATCGCCAACATGCACCGATGTCATTAATTATATTAGATATTGATTTTTTCAAAGCGGTGAATGACACCTACGGCCATAGTGGTGGTGATTTAGCATTAAAACAATTAGCGGACTCTCTGCTGGAAACTATGCGTGCCAGTGATATTGCTTTTCGATATGGTGGTGAAGAGTTTGCACTTATTTTAAGCAATACCGATAGTAAAGCAGCAATATTGGTTGCAGAACGGATCCGTATTGCTATCTCAAAACTAAATTGTAATGACGGTTCACGCACCTTTGGCTTTACCGTTAGTTTGGGCGTAGCGCAATTAAACCATGGTGAAAAAGGAGACTCACTCTTTGAGTGTGCGGACAGTGCCTTATATAAAGCGAAAAAAGCAGGGCGAAATCAAACTGTTGTAAGCGACCAATAGCACAACACTTGTTGATTATCCTTATCCAGAGTTCAGATTATTTAGTGCCCTCTAATGCGCGGCGAACGCTTACTTTTTGCCCTAGTGTCAACTTTTTGTCGTGCTGGGGCTTTAGCCGTTTTAATCGGACGAAGTTTTTTCTCTCGTTGGGCTCGGCCAATTTTAACAATTTCATTAGCTTGAAGATCAACAGACTCATATAGCCTTTCTAAGTCGCGATCTTCTAACATAGACCATTTACCCATTTTCAACTGCCTAGGAATAATGACTGTGCCATAACGAACTCGCATTAAGCGACTAACTTGCACGCCTTGGCTTTCCCAAAGCCTACGAACGGCACGATTACGACCCTGTTGAATAACTACATGATACCAATGGTTGGCACCCTCCCCTCCCGCTTGTTGAATATCTGCAAAGTGAGCTTTGCCATCTTCTAGCTCAACGCCATCGCGCAGATTTTGCATCATTTCTGAGCTAACTTCACCCAAAATGCGTACGGCATACTCACGATCCATTTCATTAGAGGGGTGCATTAATTTATTGGCTAATTCACCATCGGTGGTTAAAATGATTAAGCCACTGGTATTAATATCCAAACGACCGACACTTACCCAGCGGCCTTGTTCAGGTGAGGGCAATGCTTGGAATATGGTGCGTCGACCTTCTGGATCATTACGGGTACAGACTTCCCCGACCGGTTTGTTATAAAGTAAAACTTGTTGTGTTTGTTGCCATAACCGTTTGGGCGATAGTGGTTTGCCGCCCTCAAGGCGAACGGTATCGCCCACTGCCATTTTGTCGCCCAATTTAGCTATATTGCCATTGATCGTGACTTGGCCCGCTTTGATCAGTTTTTCAAGCCCACGACGTGACCCGTAGCCTGCTCGTGCTAATACTTTTTGAATTCGTTCCGCCATTTTTGTTGTCTCCCGACAGGGTTAATATTATTTTATAGAAGCATTGAAAATATCTGTACTGGCAGACCAAACAATGCGGCCACCAAACTTAAAAAGCTGCTTATAAAGGGCCAGAGGATCATGCCGAGAATACCGAAGTAAATAAGTCCAACCAAAATAAAGAAACCATAAGGCTCGATTCGACCTACTTGCCATGCCAGCGGACCCGGCAACAAGCTCACCAAAACACGTCCGCCATCTAAAGGCGGCAACGGCAACAAATTAAGAATCATCAACATGGTATTGATTAAAATGCCAGCAATGCCCATATACAGCATAGGCTCACCCATCGCTACACCAGTGTCCAAAATACCTAAACCTAGTTTTGCAACGAAGGCCCAAATAAACGCCATCACTAAATTGGCTGCCGGACCTGCCAATGCCACCCATGCCATATCAGATTTGGGTTTATTTAAGTTTTGGTAAGTCACAGGAACAGGTTTTGCCCAGCCAAATATAAATCCACCCATCATCAATAATATGCCAGGGACGACAATCGTGCCAATAGGATCAATATGTTTGATGGGATTTAAGGTCAAGCGACCCATCATTTGCGCGGTACGATCACCTAATTTTAATGCTACCCAGCCATGTGCAACTTCATGTACAGTAATAGCAAAAATAACCGGGATCGCCCAGATGATTATTTTCTGTATTAAACTAAACTCATCCACCGATAGACTCCTGCCCATTCATATATGAGCGTAATGCTTTAGGAATATCAATACGCCCCTGTTCATTTTGATGATTTTCCATTAATGCTAAAAGCGTTCGTCCAACAGCCAAGCCAGATCCATTGATAGTGTGCACCAACTCCGGCTTGACTGTTTCAGGGTTGCGCCAGCGTGCTTGTAGTCGGCGTGCTTGAAAGTCTTGAAAGTTACTGCATGATGAAATTTCACGATAGCTTTGCTGACTTGGCAACCATACTTCTAAATCGTAAGTCTTACTTGAAGAAAAGCCTAAGTCGCCCATGCATAAAATTACTTTGCGATACGGTAATTCTAGTTTTTGCAAAACTGTCTCGGCATGTTGGGTTAATGTTTCAAGTGCTGCATTCGAGTCTTCAGGTCGTACGATCTGCACTAATTCCACTTTTTCAAATTGGTGCTGGCGGATCAAGCCACGGACATCGCGACCATACGATCCTGCTTCACTGCGGAAACAGGGGGTGTGTGCAACAAACTTTAACGGCAGTTGTTTATCGGTAGAAATGGTATCACGCACGATATTGGTAACCGGCACCTCTGCTGTGGGGATAAGATATAAATCCGTGTCCTTAATTGCAAACAAATCTTCAGCAAACTTGGGTAATTGTCCCGTACCGCGCAATGAGTCACTGTTCACTAAATAGGGCACATAGGTTTCAGTGTAGCCATGTTGTTCCGTATGTAGATCGAGCATAAACTGTGTTAATGCGCGTTGCAGTTTTGCCAATGGCCCTTGTAGCGTAACAAAGCGTGCTTGGCTGATTTTTGCCGCTGTTTCAAAGCTCATACCCTTTAGATCTTCACCTAATTCGACATGATCTTTAGCTTCAAAAGCGAACGATTTGGGCTCGCCCCAACGCGAAATTTCTACATTGTCATCTTCACTATTGCCATCCGGCACATCATCTTGTGGAATATTGGGCAGCTCCATTGCAATATCAGTAAGTTTCTGTAATACATCGGCGAGGCGTGATTCCGCAGCTTTGTGTTTTGCGCCTAAATCTTCAATCTCTGCTAATAAGGGTGCAATATCTTCGCCTGCCGCTTTAACTTTGCCAATCATTTTAGAGCGACTGTTACGTTCTGTTTGTAGGCTTTGTGCATCCTCTTGCGCTTGTTTACGTTCTCGCTCTAATGATTCAAGGAGAGCACGATCTAAGGTGTAGCCACGGCGGGCCAGTAGCGCAGCTACTTTCTCAGGCTCATTTCGTAATAATTTGGGATCTAACATTTAAAATTGTCTTCCTAGAATCAATCCAAGCCATGTTGCGCCAAGACATAACGCTACGCTTAAAAAGATATTTAATGCCGCCCGGCTTAATTCGCCAGACTCTAATAAACTTAATGTTTCGATAGAAAAGGTTGAAAAGGTGGTAAATGCACCCAAAAAGCCAAACATAATTATATTTCTCCATTCAATAGAAAGCGTGCCACGCTCAACAATTAGAATAAAAAATATTCCTATCAAAAACGAGCCTAAAACATTTACCGCCAAAGTTCCATAGGGAAAATCTCGACCAAATAAACGGTAAATATTAGAGGACATTAGAAAGCGCAAAACCGCACCTAAAGCACCGCCACCCGCAATAGCTAATAACTGCTGCACATTGTTTTCTCAGTCAAATTAAAGGCGTAGTTTGTTTTATTCATAACTTTTTGCTAATTTTTTGAAGTTCATGTCATGCAACATTTTGCTAAGATTTTTCTTGGCTATGAGCCTTACTTTTTGTGCATTTTCTTCTAAAAGTCGTTGTACACGTTCCACTGAGCACTCCGTAGAGTTATAGCGTTGTTGAATTGGTTTAATTAACGCTACAATATAGTTGGCGAGCTCTTTTTTTAAGGAACCGTAAAACTTTTCTTCGCCGTTCTCATATTTTTTAAGGTAGGCATCATAGACATCTTTGGGTGCACAGAGTTCTAATAGCATATAGATATTCTTCATGGCTTCAGACATAGCCTGCCCTTTTACTGGCCCCGTATCCGTTTGAGCAGCCATAATTTTACGACGAATGTCTTTTTCTGAGTCATTTAAATAGATAACATTATCGGGCCCACCTACGGACTTACTCATTTTGCCTTCGCCTTTCAGCCCCGGCACTCTTATAGGTTCTAGCCTATGGGACTTTGGCTCTACAATGGTATGTGAGTCAGAAAAATAACGGTTGTAGTTACGCGCAATTTGACGGGCAATTTCTAGATGTTGCTGTTGATCCTCACCGACAGGTACGATATCTGCATTGCAAAATAAAATATCAGCTGCCATCAGTACGGGGTAGGCTAACAGCCCAAAGGAGACTAGTTTTCTCTTGCCTTCTAAGTCCTTTACTTTTTCTTTATAGGTGGTGCTACGGTGCAATTCACCTTCGGGTGTGACCATACCCAATAGCAGTGCAAACATGGGGATTTCTAATATATCACTCTGCCGATAGATAAGTGCCTTATCAGGATCAACACCACAGGCTAAATACCAACGCACCACCTCTATGGACGATGCATCAACATCAATATGATCTTCCATAGCGGTAGTTAGAGTATGCAAGTCCGCCACAAAAAATAAACAGTCATTTTGCTGCTCTTGAAGCTCAACAAAATAACGAATGGCACCAAAATAGTTACCTAGGTGTAAATCACCTGTCGGACGGATACCTGACAGTACCACAGGCATTTTTTTATCACTCACAACGTATTTTCCTTTGTTAAAAGAATTTAATAATTTATGTTTGAGATTGTTTTTCATGCCATGATCTAGGCAGGATGCTTTCCCCACAGTTGTACCATTGTAACAAAACATCGATCCTATAGGCAGCATGCTTAACACCACAAAAGAAGAAGCCTACGCTTTTGAGTTAATTAACCCGAGTTCTGGATAAAAGAGTTTAGGGTGTTTTTCGTCATCCCGGCAGGTTTTTAGCCGGGATCTCCATTCTAAATGCTAGGTTCCCGCTAAAAAGCCTACGGAAACGCGGTAACCGAAGGATCAATGACCAAGTTCTTAAAAATTATTCAAGTATTTTTCTTATCCAGAACTCGGGTTAATTAGAGGTTTTTCCAGCGAAGAGCGTAGGCTTAGTTGCTTTTAGGATCCACCAGCTCACCAACACGCACTAATTTAAGTGTATTAGTGCTGTCTTGCTGTTCTAAATCACCTTTAGTGATGATAACCATATCGCCATCGCGCACAACACCGCAGCGGAGTAATTCATCAATAATATCTTTGTTGAGCGAGGCATGATTATCATGATCTATAGTGAAGCTAATGGGATAAACGCCACGGAAGAGGGTGACTTTGCGCCGTGTTGCTACATGAGGTGTTAAGGCAAAAATAGGTATGCCAGAGCTTATCCGTGACATCCATAGTGGCGTAGTGCCACTTTCGGTTAACGCTGCAATGACTTTTACATCGAGATGGTTTGCCAGATACATGGCGCCCATGGCAATCGCTTCATCCATATGTTCAAAACGTGAATCCATGCGGTGGCGTGATTTTCGAATTTCACGTTGTTGTTCTGTCTCAAGGCAAATGCGATCAACAGCTTCAATAACGGCAACAGGATGTTTACCTACCGCGGTTTCACCTGATAGCATCACAGCATCGGTGCCATCCAATACTGCATTAGCCACATCGAATACTTCTGCACGGGTAGGAATGGCATTAGTAATCATCGACTCCATCATTTGAGTTGCGGTAATGACAGCACGATTGAGCTGCCTTGCCCTTGTGATGATTTTTTTCTGGATCGGCGGTAAGGCTGCATCGCCAATTTCAACTCCTAAGTCGCCACGTGCGACCATTACAGCATCGGAGGCAAGAATAATTTCATCGATTACATCTAGGGCTTCAGCACGTTCAATTTTGGCAATAATGCCACCATGGCCACCGGCATCACGTAATAACTGACGGGCATAGTTAATATCTTCTGCCGAGCGTGGAAAAGAAATGGCCACATAATCAGCTTGCATCTCAGCAGCGGTGATGATGTCAGCTTTGTCTTTTTCAGTCAGTGCCTCGGCTGATAAACCGCCACCTTGCCGATTGATGCCTTTATTATTTGAAAGCTCACCCCCTACAATTACGCGACAAATAATACGCTGTTCTTTAATTTGATCGACCCACAAAATAACACGTCCGTCATCCAGCAATAATGTATCGCCTCGCTTTACATCGTGGGGTAATTGTTTGTAATCAATTCCTACCTGATTAATATCACCTGCATTAGGGTCAAGATCGGCATCTAAAACAAACTGAGCAGCTTCTTCTAAAAATACCTTTCCTTCCGAAAATTTTGCAATTCGAATTTTTGGCCCTTGCATATCGGCAAGCACGCCGACTTGGCGACCATAAGCGCGAGCACGATTCCTTACGGTTTCAGCAAGGGCAACATGTTCTTTGGGATCACCATGAGAAAAGTTAAGCCGCACCACATCAACCCCCGCCTCAATGATGGCATCGATAACTTCAGGTGTATTAGTTGCCGGCCCTAAGGTAGCAATGATTTTGGTTCTTCTTCTTACCGTCAAAACAGTATTCCTTAAAATATGGAGAGAGCGAAAGGGGTGCTATACCCAAGTAGTTTAGGCATTAGGCACGTGACTCTAACATAGCGACAGCAGGCAATTTTTTGCCTTCTAAAAACTCTAAAAAGGCACCACCACCCGTTGAAATATAGGATATATCATCGCTGATATTATATTTGGACACCGCTGCCAAGGTGTCACCGCCGCCAGCGATAGAAAAGGCATCTGATTCTGCTATTGCCATTGCAATAGCTTTGGTGCCCTCGCCAAACTGGTCAAATTCAAATACACCCACCGGGCCATTCCAAACAATGGTACCCGCATTTTTGATGATTTCTGCAAGCTCGGCTGCTGAGTTAGGGCCAATATCAAAGATCATATCGTCATCAGCAACTTGATCTACATTCATTAAGGTATCCTCCGCAGTTTCTGAAAACTCTTTGGCACAGACCACATCGGTTGGTACCGGAATATCACTATCGCTTGCCTGAGCTGCTGCCGTTAGTTTTTTACAGGTGTCTATTAAATCAGCTTCGTATAATGACTTACCGACATTATGACCTGCCGCGGCGATAAAGGTGTTGGCAATGCCGCCACCGACAATAAGTTGATCAACAATTTTTGATAATGATTCTAAAACGGTGAGTTTAGTTGACACTTTAGATCCGCCTACAATCGCCACCATTGGGCGAGCAGGGTTATCTAAGGCTTTGCCCAACGCCGCTAGCTCACCAGATAATAAGGGACCTGCGCAAGCAATAGGCGCATATTTAGCTACACCATGTGTTGAAGCTTGGGCACGGTGAGCGGTGCCAAAGGCGTCCATTACATAAATATCACATAAGCCTGCCATCCGTTTCGACAAAGCATCATCATCCTTTTTTTCACCGATATTAAAGCGAACATTTTCACACAATACAACGTCACCATCACCCATTTCAATGTGATCATTTTCTAACCAGTTTTGTTCTAAGCGCACTGATTTACCTAATAATGCGGATAAATAATTTGCCACTGGTGCAAGTGAATATCTATGATCAAACTTACCTTCTGTCGGTCGCCCAAGATGAGACATGATCATAACCTTAGCGCCCGCTTTAAGCGCCATTTTAATAGTAGGTAGTGAAGCACGGATGCGGGTATCTTCGGTTACCACACCTGCTTTTAAAGGTACGTTTAAGTCTTGGCGAATTAATACACGTTTTCCAGCTAAGTCTAAGTCTGACATCTCAATTACGGACATAAGTATTTCCTCTAGAGTATCGTTTTATTATTACCGTTTGATTACTAGTATAGTCACAATAAGTGTGGTGATGAAATAAAAAAGCCTCCTAAATTAAGGAGGCTTTTTATCATCGATTAGTTACACTTATTTACCTACTAACTCAACCAAGCGCATCATATTACAGGTATAGCCATATTCATTATCATACCAAGCAACCACTTTAACAAAGGTGCCATCTAATGCGATACCTGCGCCTACATCAAAGTTTGATGGTGCTGTGTGACCACGAAAATCAGTAGATACAACACTTTCATCGGTGTAGCCAAGCACGCCTTTCATTGAGCCTTCAGAAGCTGTTTTCATTGCCGCACAAATAGCTTCGTAGCTAGTGCTTTTGTCTAACTGAACAGTCAAATCAACTACGGATACATCAGAGGTAGGTACGCGGAAAGCCATACCTGTTAATTTGCCATTCAACTCTGGCAATACTTTACCTACTGCTTTAGCAGCGCCGGTTGAAGATGGAATGATGTTTTCTAAAATACCACGACCACCGCGCCAGTCTTTCATTGAAGGACCATCTACGGTTTTTTGTGTTGCTGTTGCAGCATGAACGGTTGTCATCAAGCCTTTTACTATGCCAAAGTTATCGTTAAGAACTTTAGCAACCGGCGCTAATGCGTTAGTTGTACATGATGCCGCTGAAACGATTGCTTCACCTTTATATTTTTCATCATTTACGCCATAAACAAACATCGGTGTATCGTCTTTAGAAGGAGCAGATTGTACTACTTTATTCGCGCCAGCATCTAAATGGGCTTGGCAAGAATCTTTGGTTAAGAAGAAACCGGTACATTCAATAATTAAGTCTGCACCGACTTCACCCCATTTAAGATCAGCAGGATCACGCTCAGCAGTAATGCGAATTGTTTTGCCGTTCACCACTAAGTTGCCATCTACAACCGATACATCACCATCGAAACGACCGTGAACAGAATCGTATTGCAGCATGTATGCTAAATATTCAGGATCTAATAAGTCATTGATTGCAACTACTTCAATATTTTTAAAGTCTTTTGCTGCAGCACGAAATGCCATACGGCCGATACGACCAAAACCGTTAATACCTACTTTAATTGTCATTCTTTTAATTCCCCAAATGATACCTCTAAAAGCTAAGAACCGAGATAAAGACCTTAGTTTTTTAAAGGTATATGGGCATCTCTAAAAACCTAAGTGTGCTTTAGGGAATGCAGAAAATAGTGCATTTTT
>CAYTAM010000034.1:0-10767 GCA_964435685.1 uncultured Methylophaga sp.
CTAAGGGTCTTTTTAAGCCTAATATTCAATGGTTTTCCAAGGGATCCTTGATCAGTTTTCTTTTAATTCACTGCTCATTCCTCGGTGAATACGCAACAATGTTTTTAATGGTGAGAACACACCTCCATCCAATACATTAGTTGTGTTTGGAGTAGCATATTGGGGATATTTTTGATGCGTAAACAAATAAGGGTCGCCTCTAAATCACACTTAGGTTTTTAGAGCTGCCTTTTTAGGCTGAAAAGGATGAACCACAACCGCAAGTTGTAGTGGCATTTGGGTTGCGAATAACAAACTGCGAGCCTTCGATACCGTCAGAATAATCGATTTCGGCACCTACTAGATATTGATAGCTGGTAGCATCGATCAACAGTACAACACCGCCATTTTCTACTTGGGTATCATCTTCATTAACATCTTCTTCAAAGGTAAAGCCATATTGAAAGCCCGAGCAACCACCGCCGGTAATAAACACACGTAATTTAAGTTGGTCATCACCTTCTTCTTCAATTAATGTGCGCACTTTATTAGCTGCGGCATCAGTAAAGTTTACAGGGCTAGGCATGTTGATTTCATTACCCATAATGATCTCCAAATTTATTTCTAATTAAGACTATTATCCAATACTGAGTAATTTAGTCAAGATTATCTTTTTTCTCGATTTGAGGAGTATCATCATTGCTGTCATTTGCATTATGCTCAACATTAATTATAGCGTCATCGTCTTCGGCTACATGGACAAGTTGGCCAGTGACCTCACACCCTGTGACCATTTCAAGTAGCCGGTAATAGACGGTACCTGATATTTTAGCGTTAGCGGCGAGTTCAACATGTTGTGATGAGTAAACATTACCGATAATTGTGCCGTTAACGATTAAATTGGGCACTCTAATTTCACCTTCGACAACACTCTTTTCGCTCAAGGTCAGCACTGATTTATCATCACCAGTCGCATTGATATTACCTGCTACGGAGCCATCAATACGCAAGCCTCCGCTAAAGCTTATATCACCTTTAATATGTGTGTATTGACCGATGAGTGTATCAATACGGGTAGCTTTACTTTTTTGTTGAGTTTTTTTATTAAACATAGCGGCTCTCTATTCGGTTAATTGCCAATTAAAGGATTGTGATAATAGCATTTTATTTTTTTGCTTTATGGTAATAGTAATACTTTCAGGCGGTTCATTGTTAGAAATTGTTATTTGACCTTCTATAAGTTGCACATGACGTAGGTTTAAAGGATGTTCTGTTATCGCAATAGAGTGTTGCTGCGGCATATCGCCGATGATTTCAATGGTGCCGGTAAGCGGCTGATTAATTTTTTTACCTTGGGTAATAATGAGTCGATAGTGAACAATATCAGAATGAGTATCATCTAAACGGAGGTGGAGATCACGAATTTGTAATTTATTAGGACGATCACCTTGGGTAATGGTCTCATAAAACAGTAATTCTTTATGCAGTGTAGCTAACTGTTGTTGTTGTTGGATCAGTTGTTGTTCAAGTTGTTGAATGGTTGATTTTTGCAAGCTTAATTCATGTTTATTGTCATCTAATATCTTGCTATTAAGCGAAAGAGTTTCGTTCATTTCCTCATGGGTGTTTTTAAGCTGTTTATACACATCCTTCAACTGGTGATATTGTTTAATTTGCTGTTGTTGAACCTGTGTTGCTTTTAAATAAACATAATGCTGAATAAAAACAGTTAAAGCAACAGCAATAATTAATATGACGACATAAAAATAGGGTCTATGCGGACGAATAATAAATTTAGTTAAAGATAGTGACACGGTTAATGATTTTCTTCCAAAAGCATGTTCAGGGGCTCCTTAGGGCATCACAGCAACAGTATTAAGAGCGGTAGTTTCATTAAAACCAAACATAATATTCATATTTTGAATGGCTTGACCGGAGGCGCCTTTAACTAGGTTATCAATGACCGATAATATCACGACAGTATCGGAATTTTGTGGTTGATGGACAGCAATTCGACACATATTAGAGCTACGCACTGAGCGAGTTTCAGGGTGCGATCCTACGGGTAATATATCAACAAAAGGCTCATCAGCATAACGTTGTTCAAATAATGTTTGCAAATCAATTTTTTTCGTTATCGTTGCATAGAGTGTGGCGTGGATCCCTCTAATCATAGGGGTGAGGTGTGGTACAAACGTCAACTGCACTTTTTGGCGCGCAGCCAGCGATAAGCCTTGTTCAATTTCGGGTAAGTGGCGATGACCACTAACGCTATAGGCCTTCATATTTTCAGAGGACTCTGCTAACAACGCTCCGATAGAGGCTGTTCTACCAGCACCACTTACTGCTGATTTTACATCAGCAATAAGGTGGCTTGGATCAATTATATTCTGCTCAAGTAGTGGTAACAAGCCAAGCTGTGTAGCGGTTGGATAACAGCCAGGCACCGCAATTAATTGTGCGGATTTAATCATTTCACGATTTACTTCAGGCAAACCATAAACAGCCTGTTCAATTAGCTCTGGACAGGTATGAGGCGTGTTATACCATTGCTGCCATTGCTGACTGTCTTTAAGTCTAAAATCAGCACTAAGATCGATAATACGGGTACCTCTAGCCATTAATTCTGGTACTAGCGACATAGCAACGGTATGGGGTGTAGCAAAAAATACCACATCACAGCTCGCCAATTGCGCAATATCAGGCTGTTGAAATACTAAATCAATGTGCCCCCGTAAATTAGCAAACAGCTCATTTACTGCCACTCCTGCTTCACTACGTGAGGTAATGACTTCAATGCTTGCTTCTGGATGAGCCGATAATAAGCGCAAAAGTTCCACGCCAGTGTAACCAGTGCCGCCCACAATACCTACTTTAATCATAGTAGTCGCTCTTTTATCATCTTGTAAATGATACATAATAAAAGAGCAAAGGTAAAAGCGAAAGGATTATAATTTATTGAGCAGATATTCAAGCCGTTTCTTTTGCAGAAGATAGTCACGAACAGGAACGTTTTGTTGTATAAATGTGAGTTGTGTGATGTATAAGTGGTAGTTATTGTTAGATCTGCGTAAGTCGATCAGTAGATCGCTAACTTGGATAAATAAGGCAGGTTTATTTGCTGCGCCAGAAAATGTTTCATTGCCACATTGGATGGTGCATTTTGAGTGTTCATCAGGAGTATCCATCTCAATAATAACGGGGAGATAGTGTTGCTTTGTTGATAATTTTTTTAATGGTAGTTCCGTAACTGTATAGTCAGCTTTATAGTGTTGGGCAAGTTGAAAAAACTGCGGTGGGGCTAGATCTGCAATGTTAGGCATAGAGCTTAAAAAGGTATGGAAATGGTGGAGTAGTGTTGCTTTAGTGAGGTTATTGAACCCCTGCTGTAATACGCTGCCCTTATCATCAATAATATAAACAGTTGATTGCTGTTCTAGTATTAGGATAAATAGCTTGATTTGATCGGGAATTTGATATGTGAGGATGGTAGTAAGCAAACTGTTTTCATCTAACATGGCATCAATTGCAGAGTGATAAAACTGATCGCGACTTTTAGCAAGATGTTGCGGTACCGAGCCGTTTTTTGCTAATACAGTAACATCACAAAGATCATCTTGCCAGCGTAATTGGTATAAACGCTCTCCTAGTGCTATAAGGTATTCACCACTTTCAGGATGCGCTATATAGTGGCTCAGCACATGGTGATAGCTGTTTTCAATGCGGGAACTGATGCTTTGCCCATGATTTCCGTAATGACACCAACACGATGCCACTGCCGCAGATAATTCTGTAGGATGCCAATGCACCACAGCCGTTAACATTTGCAATAGGCAGTCATCTCCCGTGTAAATAAAATAATGCCATTGATCCCAAGAAGAGTAGATCAAACCTTCGATGCTAGCGACTAAGTTTTGTTTTTTATTGGCGTAATTAAAGGGATCGCCGTGCAAGCTGGAGATCTCTAAGCCATGCTGGCTTAATGAATCGCTAGACTGGTGATCGATATTGGCAAAAAGGAGTATATGCTTCATTTCTGCCAATTTATTGAGCTGTTCAAGTTCAGCAGAAGCGGGCTTGTTACTAAGAGGTGATCGTAATAAATGCTTTACTAATTCAAGGATAACATTAGCTTTGATGCTGTGATTTTCATCAGCAATTTTTAGTCGTGTTGCCTTAGATATCAACTGGTTATTGACCGACCAAGCAAGTACATTCAGCAGTGAATTATGTTGGTATAACGGTTTTTTTGAAATAGTTAAAGCACGATCATCAATACACCAATTATTAGATTGTTTTTTGCGATATAAATAGGCATATTGTTCTGATTGCTGGGGTGAGAATGCGAGTGGTAACTGAGAAAGTGCATCAGCCTGCTCATTAAAGAGTAATTCAAATTTTTGTTGCAGTTGGCGCTGAAGCTGTGAGGATCCTAGCTTATGTTGTTTTGAGAAGGCGGATAATTTTGCTAAACAGGCAGCAATTTGTGTACGAACCCGTTGAAATAAGGACAAAGATTGTCGGTAATATAGGTGGCCATTCTGATCTAAGTTGTCAATGATACCCTTTTGCCATTGCCATTCTGCGATTTTATTTTCTATAAAGTCTCTACGCCATAGCTGCGGTCCTTTTTGGGTGCTTTTTGATAGTAACTCTTTACTTCGTATATAAAATGACTGTTGGGCTAGTGCTAATATAGATACATCATCTGTATATTTGCTAATAAGACCTAACTTCAGTGAAGTTATATCCAACTGCGCAGGGTCGGCTTCACCTTCAACAATGGCTTTTTTCAGAATATGGCTTAGCGGTTTAGCATTAGTATGCTGTTCAAGCATACAATCAAAGTAGATCAGATCAAGGCAGGATGTTAAGCCTTGCTCCATTACTTTGTTTATATTGCTAGCTGTTAAATCAAAAAGCGTTTGAACTGCTAGCGGTGAGACAGTACCAAAATCGATAGCATCTTTTACGTAGCGCGGCGGCTCTTTTAGGCTGCGGTCATCATTAAGACCCTCTGCCCACCAAGTGGGCGCATTACCAGCAAGTAACAGACCACAACAATAGAGCAAATCTAGATCATAGGCAGGTAGGATGCCGGATGTTAATGTTGCTTCATCAAATAATCTAATTTCAATAGGAATACTTTCTGCTTGAGCCCAAGCAGATATTGCCGCTGACTTTTGAGCGAGCAGTATTTGCTGTGCTTCGGAGAGTGACTGGCTATAGATCAACCATAGTTCAAAAGGCTCATTCGAATTATAGCTGAATATGCCATTTTTATTAATAAGGTAGAGCGCACTAATAGGGTAATAGTGTAATGCTCGGCGCGTGTACTGAAAGGCGCTGTGGTGGCTTTTAGCGGCGGCTAGTGCTTGTTCATTAGGCTGATAGTTAATGATGCCAGCAGGTGTTTCTAGGTTGATATAAGCTGGCAGCGAATTCGAGTTTAATTGAAATAACAGCGGTAGCAGATGAATAAAATTTTGGTGGTTGACAGCAAGCAAGCTACTTAACCGTTCAATCCGTTCACGGTTAAGGCCTTCGAATTTATCTAATATTTGAGCATCATCCATATAAAGTGGTGTAACTTAGCGGTTAATGGCGAAAGTGTCGCATACCCGTGAACACCATTGCAATACCATGTTTATCGGCGGCGGCGATTACTTCATCATCACGCATTGATCCACCGGGTTGAATGACCGCGCTAATGCCTGCTTCGGCAGCAAGATCTAAACCATCACGAAATGGCAAAAAGGCATCAGATGCCATTACCGCACCAGACACTGCCAAGCCTGCATATTCCGCTTTAATACCGGCGATCCGACTGCTAATAACACGGCTCATTTGGCCGGCACCAATGCCCACAGTTTGTTGTTTACTGACATAGACAATGGCGTTTGATTTAACGAATTTAGCTACACGCCAAGCGAATAACAAGTCTTGCATTTGTTGTTTAGAAGGTGCTTTTTTAGTCACTACTTTTAACTCATCTTCGGTCACTAATGCGGTGTCGAGATCTTGAACTAATAGGCCGCCAGTAACACGTTTAAAGTCTAGGCCGGTAGCTTGATGCGTTGGCAACTCGCCACAGCAAAGTAGCCGTACATTTTTTTTGCTACTGACGACTTTTTTTGCTTCATCGCTGATTGCAGGAGCAATAATCACTTCTACAAACTGGCGATCCACAATGGCTTGTGCTGTTTTTGCGTCTAATTCACGGTTAAAAGCAATGATGCCGCCAAATGCCGATGTGGTATCGGTTTGGTAGGCTAAATCATAGGCGGTTAATACATCATCTGCGACTGCAACACCACACGGATTGGCGTGTTTAACGATGACACAAGCAGGTGATTCAGGGAATGATTTAACACATTCAAGAGCGGCATCGGTATCGGCAATATTATTGTAGGATAATGCTTTACCTTGAATTTGAACGGCTGAACTAATCGTGCCTAGCGCAGGGGCCGATTCAGTATAAAACGCGGCTTTTTGATGGGGGTTTTCGCCATAACGCATCTCTTGTGCTTTATGAAACTGTGTATTAAATGTGCGTGGGAAATCAGCCTCACCTTCTGCGGTTATTTTGCCTAAATGATTGGCAATCGCACCATCGTAATGGGCAGTGTGTTCAAATGTTTTTACCGCCAAATCAAAGCGGGTCAGATCATCAACACCACCAGAGGATTTTACTTGTTCAATGACACGACTGTAATCGCTAGGGTCGATTAACACCGTAACCGAAGCATGATTTTTAGCCGCTGCACGTAGCATGGTAGGGCCGCCAATATCGATATTTTCGATTGCCATGGGCAAGGTGCAGTCATCACGTGCGATGGTGGCTTCAAAGGGGTATAAATTAACCACTACTAGGTCGATGGGCGCAATATCATGTTCTGCCATAATGGCTTCATCTGTGCCGCGACGACCTAATAAACCGCCATGGATTTTAGGGTGCAATGTTTTAATACGCCCATCCATCATTTCAGGAAAGCCAGTATGTTCTGAGACCTCTTTCACGGGCAATCCTGCTTGTTGTAAAAGCTTGGCGGTGCCGCCCGTTGAAAGTAGTTCGACACCTAATTGATTTAACTGTTGGGCTAGTTCTAATACGCCTGCTTTATCTGAAACGCTCAGTAGCGCACGTTGGATTTTGTTCATGGATTTTTCCGAGATTAATTGTGTGGTGTTATAAGCCGTAAGTTTTTAATTTTTTTCTCAATGTGCCACGATTCAAGCCTAATATTTCGGCGGCGCGGCTTTGGTTGCCCTGAGTATGCGCAAGTGTTGCTTTAAAAAGCGGTGCTTCAACTTCAGCTAGCAGCATGTCATAGAGGTTTGCGGCGGTGTGACCATCAAGCTGTTTGAAATAGTCTTTGAGAGCCGTTTCAACACATTCACTCAATGGTGCATGTTTTTCAGCATCAGCCAAGCTAAAACAGTGCTCTGCTTCTGACGTTAAACTAGCCGTCATGCGGCATCCTTTGTGCAAAAAACTGTTCAGTAAATGCCAGTTGTTGCTGTGGCAATTCAAGTGTATTCATCTGTTGGCGGAACGGATTGCCATCACGAAGGCCTTTGCTGTACCAAGCGATATGTTTACGTGCCATACGTACTCCGGTGTATTCTCCGTAGAAATCGTACAGGGTATGCAGGTGTTCAATCAAGATTTGTTTTACTGCTGATAGAGCAGGGTCAGGCAGAATCTCATCATGCGCTAGAAAATGATTAATTTGTTGGAAGATCCAAGGGTTACCCTGCGCAGCGCGGCCAATCATTAAACCATCAGCGTGGGTATAAGCAAGCACTTGTTTTGCTTTTGCAGGGCTATCAATATCACCATTAGCAATAACGGGTATAGAGATTGCTGATTTAATCTCAGCAATGGTGTCGTATTCGGCTTCGCCACGATAAGCATCAGCGCGGGTGCGACCATGGACGGCTAAGGCTTGAATGCCTGACTGCTCAGCGATCCGGGCAATATTGACGCCATTACGATTATCGCTATCCCAACCGGTGCGAATTTTTAGGGTAACAGGTGCATCGACGGCGTTAACGACGGCTTCTAATATTTGGCTCACTAAAAGTTCATTCTGTAATAAGGCTGAACCCGCCATCACATTGCATACTTTTTTAGCAGGGCAACCCATATTAATATCGATAATATGCGCACCTTGATCGATATTATGCTGTGCTGCTTCTGCCATCATCTTTGGATCGGTTCCGGCAATCTGTATTGCTCTCGGCTCAGGTTCGCCATCATGATTGGCGCGTAATAATGACTTCTTACTCGCCCATAATGATTTATTAGCTGTGATCATTTCTGATACCACCATACCGGCACCAAGACGACGACATAATTGTCGAAAAGGGCGATCGGTTACGCCCGCCATTGGCGCGAGGAACAGATTATTAGGCAGTGTGTATTGGCCTATTTTCATGATTGTTTCTGACCTACAAGTCGGATCCATTCATCCTTTAAAACAGGTGCTTGCATATCAAACCAAGTTTGGTAGCTGTTGCTGACATCTTCAGCTTGAATATCTAATATTCCTGATAGAACAATAGTTGCATCGTCTTTAGTTAAATTAGCTAAACGGTTAGCAAGAGATTGTAGTGGATCTGCCAGAATATTAGCCAGCAATAAATCGCAGGCAATATCGGGGCAATCATCAGGAAGGTAAGTAGCGATAGTGACGCCATTGCGTTGTGCATTAGCTTGGGTCGCTTCCAAAGCTTGTGGATCGGTATCAACACCAATCACTTTTTTGGCACCCAGCAAGGCGGCGGCAATGGCTAAGATCCCGGAGCCACAACCATAATCAATTACCACTTTATCTTTCACATCTGCTTGGTCGAGCCAGTTTAAACATAGGGCGGTTGTTGGGTGAGTCCCCGTGCCAAATGCCAGGCCAGGATCTAACATAATATTAACCGCATCTTGTTGAGGTGGTGTATGCCAGCTTGGACAGATCCATAGACGATCACCAAAGTGCATCGGGTGAAAATTATCCATCCATTCTCGCACCCAATCTTTATCTTCAACGGCTTCAATGCGGTAGTTTGGCACGGCTTCAGGTGTCAGCATTCCCGTCAATAGTTGAATGATTAAGTTGGCATCGGTTTCAGCATCAAAAAGGGCGATAACATTGGTGGCAGCCCAAAGCGGTGTCGTGCCAATTTCAGGTTCATAGATCGGTTGATCTTTATTATCTTGAAAGGTAACCGCAGTTGCCCCGCATTCTGATAACAAATCAGCTAGGTGATCGGCAGCATCAGCTGTGCTGTCGAAAATAAATTGGATCCACGCCATTTTGGTAAGTTGCTAGCTGAACTTACAAGCCAAGTTTCTTTTCAAGATAATGGATATTAGCGCCACCTTCTTGAAAATTAGCATCGTTCATAATGTCTTGTTGCAAAGCAACATTGGTTTTAATGCCTTCAATGCCAATTTCACTAAGCGCAGTTAACATGCGGGCAATCGCTGATTCACGTGTAGGACCGTGTGCAATTAATTTGCCGATCATTGAATCATAATTTGGCGGCACGCTATAACCACTATAAACATGTGAATCCATACGAATACCGATGCCACCTGGCGCATGATAGTGGGTTATTTTGCCTGGACTTGGCATAAACGTTTTAGCATCTTCAGCATTGATTCGACATTCGATAGCGTGACCATTTAACACAATATCATTTTGGCTAAATGATAAGGGTTTACCGGCAGCGATTTTGATTTGCTCGGCGACTAAGTCAATGCCTGATATTTGTTCAGAAATGGTGTGCTCAACTTGGATTCTAGTATTCATTTCAATGAAATAAAATTCGCCATCTTGGTATAAAAATTCAAATGTACCCGCACCGCGATAACCAATACGAACACAGGCATCAGCACAGACTTTCCCCATTTTTGCACGTAACTCAGTTGAAATTCCGGGAGCAGGCGCTTCTTCTACTACTTTTTGATGGCGGCGTTGCATGGAACAATCACGCTCGCCAATATGTACGGCATTACCATGCTGATCAGCTAATACTTGAAATTCAATATGGCGCGGGTTTTGTAAGAATTTCTCCATATACACCATGCCATTGCCGAACAGTGATTTGGCTTCACTTTTTGTTAATGATATTGCATTTATTAGGTGGGCTTCGCTATGTACTTCACGCATACCGCGACCGCCGCCGCCGCCGGATGCTTTAATGATCAGTGGATAACCAATTTCACGAGCAAGACGAAAATTAGTTTCATTATCATCACCTAGTGCACCATCTGAACCCGGCACACAAGGTACGCCGGCTTCTTTCATCGCTTTAATGGCTGATACTTTATCGCCCATCATCCGAATGGTTGCTGATTTAGGACCGATAAAAATAAAGCCACTTTGTTCAACACGTTCAGCAAAATCTGCATTTTCAGATAAAAAGCCGTAACCAGGGTGAATAGCCGAAGCATCGGTAATTTCAGCAGCACTGATAATGGCCGGCACATTAAGATAGCTTTCAGATGAAGGTGCCGGGCCGATACAGACGGTTTCATCGGCGAGTAATACATGTTTTAAATCGCGATCCACATTAGAGTGCACAGCCACTGTTTTAATAGCTAACTCTTTACAGGCTCTTAAGATACGAAGGGCAATTTCGCCCCGATTCGCAATAACAATTTTTTCGATCATGGTAATTTAATCCGAAGTGTTCAACACAAAGTCACGGTAATATGACGCTATTCGATGATAATTAAAGGCTCATCAAATTCTACTGGATGTCCATTTTCAACTAGAATTGCTT
>CAYTAM010000035.1:0-10664 GCA_964435685.1 uncultured Methylophaga sp.
AGATGCCCTATAGTTCTCTGGGTAGACAGATAACAATTAATCTCATTACTAAAAGAGTGGCGCGAGCATGCAATCATTAGCATTTAATGGCAATGGCACCGAATATTTCAAAATTTGGATAGTTAATATCCTATTAACGATTGTCACCTTAGGGCTTTATTACCCATGGGCAAAAGTACGCAGCCGCCGTTATTTCTTTGGTAATACTGAATTAGATAATGCCAACTTTGAATATCATGCTACCGGTAAACAGCTTTTTATCAGCTTCCTTATTGCTATGGTGATATTTGCCTGCTATGTTTTCGTGGGTCAAACCTTTCCCGTTGTGGGCGCTATCTTCGCTATTTTATTTCTTCTCGCTTTACCTTGGATCGTTTGGCGTAGCGTTAAATTCAACCTTAGCATGATCAGTTACCGTAATGTACGTTTTGGTTTTAACGGTGGCTTAGGTGGCTCATATGCTACTTTCCTAGCTTATCCAATAGGGATGGTGACTGCGTTTATAATTGTGTTAGCTGTAATTATAGGTGTGTTAGGTCGAATAATGGATATGCAGACCTTGGCAGGTATTTTAGTGGCTATTATAGCGTTATTTGCTTACCCTGCTTTCTTTGCCATGATCAATAAAATCACTAGTAGCTATTTAACTAATGGATCTCACTTTGGTCAAGGTCAATTTTCTGCTGATCTTAAGTTTCAGCCTTTCTTTGTCATTATGTTAAAGGGTATGGGCTTAGCCCTCTTACTCACACTGCTTGCCATATTCTTTATTGGCTTAACGACTTACCTTTTTATCGGCTTAGAACAAATAGGCGAGCAAATAACGGGTATGGAACAAGGTGTTGCGCCTGGAGCAATATTATTTCTACTTATTTTTTCTGTTTATGCCTTATTAGTCCCCGTTAGTATTTATGTTATAGCGTACTTTAAAGCACGCCATCGTAGCTATCTTTTTGGTGAAACAACCCTTGATAATTCTATTAATTTTGAATCCACACTTCGTGCTAATAAGCTATTCGGCATCATCTTCACTAACCTTTTAATGATAATTTTCACCCTCGGTCTAGCATACCCGTGGACCGCGGTACGCGCATACCGCTATTTAACAGAAAGCATTAATGTCAAATCCTCTGCAGGCTTCGATGGTTATATGAGCAAGCAAGCTCATGAAGGTGCAATAGGCGAGGAGTTAGGCGAAGCCTTTGATATTAATGTAGGCGGCGTTGCCTTTTGATAATTGAAGGCAAACTTTATTTAGCAGGGCGATCTGATTTTAGCCCGGCTAAACTTTACCTACAGGCAGGTAGATTTCAACTTCATGTTGAAGGCAGCACGACCGTAACAGGTTCAATAGCCGAACTGCGCGTTGCCGACAGGCTTGGCAATATTGCTCGCAAAATCACCTTGCCCGATGAATCAGTCTTTGAAACAAAAGATAATGATGCCATTGACTCAGCCCTTGCTAATAACCATCAATCATCTGGCTTTATGGGCTTTGTGCATGTGCTAGAGCGTAATATGGCTTTAGCGATTTTTAGTATTTTTATCACGGTGGGGGTTGTATTCGCTACTTTTAAATGGGGCTTACCTGCCGCTAGTCATGCCGTAGCACACGCATTACCTGCATCCGCTAATCAAGTGTTATCTGGCAATGTGATGGAATTTCTGGATGAACATTTTCTGGAAGAAAGTAAGCTAGATAAAGAACAGCAAGAACAACTGCGTCAACATTTTTTTGATGCTATCGTACCGCTTTATCAGGCAGAGAACCCCCCTGAGTTTAACCTACACTTTCGGCTTTGGCCGCTAGGTGAAGAAGGCAGTATTGCTAATGCACTAGCCTTACCTTCTGGCGATATTATCGTAACCGACCGCTTTATAGAACTGGCTCAATCTCAAGATGAAATTGATATTGTATTACTTCATGAAATGGGGCATATTGTTGAACGGCATTCCTTAGAACGCGTTATTGAAGGCAGTGCTGTTGTTATTATTGTATCAATGGCTTTTGGTGATGTCAGTTGGCTGGCTGATATGGGCGTGGGGGTGGGTTCATTCCTAGTGAGTAGTTTTTATTCACGTAGTCATGAAATTGAAGCCGATCAATTTGCCTATAAACATAGCTTAAAGGCGGGAATTAATCCGGCAAGTTTAGGTCTTATCTTAAACCGCATGGAACAAGATATGCTACAAGGTCATGGTAACCGCTGTGACGACGCAGGCGTTAAGAAATCAAAAGAAAGTAATAATACTTGTGATAGCGCTAACGATGAGACTAGCCACGCTGATCTATCCGAATTAGATAAAAGCGATAACGATAGTGAAGATTTATCAAGCTATTTTTCTACACATCCTAGTTCGGCTGAACGTACGGCGATGGGAAGACGTTATCAAATTTGCTTTGAACAAGGCCTAACTATTTGCCCAGAAACCTTATAAATATCTGATTAAGTTTGGGGCAAACAGCTTAAGGAAACTCTGAATAAGTCATGAAAATAATATCACTCCTCCTTATCTGTTGTGTACTTGCACTCAGTGCCTGCGACAGCGAACCGCGTGCTCGCCAAGCAAAATTTTATGCCTTTGGTACTGAAATTGACATTAGTCTTTATGATGTTGACAAAGAAACCGCTAACAGCACTATTGAGATATTAGAGCAAACCTTTTCTAATGTTAATAATACTTGGCACGCTTGGCAACCCAGTACACTGACACGCATCAATGAAGCTATTGCCTCAGGGCAAGCCATTGCCATAGAAGAGGATGTTGCTCAATTGATTAATTTAGCTTCATCCTTAGCCAGTGATAGTCATGATCTATTTAACCCCGCTGCTGGCTCGCTCTTTGAAATATGGGGGTTTCAACAAGATAACTGGTTTGATTCTCGCCCGCCACCGAGTGAAGAAGCCATTAATAATTGGCTTGCCAGTGCGCCAGTCATGGCTGATATTCATATAGAAAAAGGCAAGCTTACCAGCACCAACCCAAACGTTAGGCTTGGTTTTGGTGGCTTTGCCAAAGGTTATGCTGTTGATCAAGCCATTGCCGCACTACAACAACACGGCATTACTAATGCCCTTGTAAATATTGGCGGTGATCTTCGTGCTATTGGCAGCCACGGCACGCGACCTTGGGTGATCGGTATTCGCCATCCTCGTCAAGAGGGCATGCTTGCATCAATCACATTACAAGGTGATGAAAGCGTTTTCACCTCGGGGGATTATGAGCGATTCTTTATTTACGAAGGTAAGCGTTACCCTCATATTCTTGATCCACGTACTGGCCATCCTGCCAATCAGGCTATATCTGCAACCGTTTTACATAGCAATGCATCACTGGCAGATGCGGCTGCAACTGCTCTTTTTGTTGCTGGTGATGACTGGCCTACCATTGCTGCTTCCATGGCAATTGATTATGTGATGCTGGTCAAACCTGATGGTCAAATTGAAATGTCTTCTAAAATGGTTGATCGCGTTCGATTAATAAACAACCATAAACCCGCTATAATTCGATCTATTGAAGATGCCGCTTTTTAATACACGCCCTAAACGCTAATGGATATGAACAACTCGACACCTTATGGCAACAACAACAAATACTGATAGACTCATTTTTACCTTACTATTTTCAGTGATCATTCATTTGGTCATTGTGTTAGGGCTGAGCTTTAATATCACTTCGCCGCCCACTAATACGCCACTTGTTAACTTAGATATTACTCTTGTCAAGCAACAAACAGAACTCGCACCCGAACAAGCCGACTTTTATGCACAGGTAGATAATGAAGGTGGCGGAGAAACCGATGAAAAAATGCCTGATCCTACCCCCAATACTGTTAATGCTTCGTCAAGTAATGCACCCGATTCTGATATCGAAGTTCCTTTTACACCGCCCGAACCCGCAGCCATTACTCAAACTCAACTGGCGCAAACTATCGTATCACCAACACCCGAACCCATTACACCAGAAATAGCCGAAGTAGCTATTGAGACTGAGCAAATAACACCAGAACAGCAAGAGCCACCTCAGCAGGAAAAAATAATTACACAACAACAGGCCGAACGTAAAGTAGAGCAGTCGCCCGAACCTGATGAAAAAATAGATCCTGAAGCCGCAACAGTAGTAGCTCAACCAACATTATCAGCTCAGGAATTGATGTTGCAAGCTAGAAATAATATTGCTGATCTACAACAAGCACTAGATGCCTCGACGAAAGCATTAAGTAAACGCCCGCGAAGACTAAAAATTAGTTCATCAACCAAAGCATTGGCAGCCGCCGCTTATATGCAGTCATGGGCGAATAAAGTGGAACGGATTGGTAATATGAATTATCCCCAAGAAGCCAAACGCCTAGATCTTAACGGTAGCTTAATGCTCAGTGTTGATATTGAATCAGATGGCAGTGTAGGTCCTAATGGTATCGTGGTATCACGTTCATCGGGTCACGACATTTTAGATCAAGCTGCTGTTCGAATTGTCCGCCTAGGTGCGCCATACGCAGCCATTCCTGATGATGTTCTACCAGAAGGTTATGATGCCTTAACTATTATTCGTACTTGGCGATTTGAAACTAATCGCGGCTTATCTGCCCGTTAGTTCTTTTAGGGAGTCTGAATAAGTCATGGACGCAACGAAGTAACCGCCAAGGTAAATAGCTTGCGTCAAAAATATTCAGTTTTAAAGCCTGCCCCGTACTTGATACGGGGGCGAAAAACGCAGCTAATAGTGAGCTATTGCGAAGTTTTTTAATGCGGAAACTGGATATTATGAGTTCATGACTTGATCAGAGCCTCCTTAAGTAATTGATAGCCTAATTGCGCTTTATTGCCATTGCTAGGTTCAAGATCCAATCGCTCGGCAACCATGCTAGCAAACTGGGTTAGCTGTTCTACAGAACCCATTTTTAATTCCATTTCTATTTCATGTATAACTGCACTTGATTGTTTTGCCGTGACCTTGCCATAATCATAAGCAAATTCAATTTGGATATTGTCTGCTAATGTTATTTGCAAGGTTTCTCGAATAAAATCCGTAGTAAATAACGGCATTAAACTTGACCAAACAGCGTGTTCTTCAATTATTTCTTTCAGCGGTGTTTGTTTTAACACTGGCAAATCAAACGCTTCACTGTCTAACCCATATTCCCACTCTTGTCGTTGATGCAAACCATTTTCAGCACTGCCCGATGTTTTGACCGTTTGTAGCCAACGGCCACCTTTATTACGTAACCTCAAACCTAAGCCTTGTGCCATTAGATAGTGGTCGGGAGTATCATAATAAGTGCTGATTAATCGCTGCGTTTCAATTTCACCATCAGCTAACGAGCAAAGCCATGTTAGTGACCTCAAATCAAGCTTATTCTCTCCAAAAACCTGTAACTTAACTTCTTGTTCTAATATCATCGTAATAAGTGCTAGTTTAAATCCATTCGCTCATGAAGAACACGTAATACTAATAGCTCTTGCTCTGTTTCACGATAAAATATCAGGTGCTTTTGAATTGAGTAACAATATAAATCTGTAGCGATATCATTGCGCAATTTACCGGTAACACTCAAGTCAGCCAACGATTTTAATGATTGCTGAAGAATACCAAGATATTTGTTCTTTTGAACTTCACCCCATTCACGGTTTGTATATGCAGCAATTAACAGCAAGTCTTTTTCAGCGGGTTTAGAAAGTCGAAGTAATTTAAAGTCTGTCAAAAAATTCCGCTAGCTCTTTATCTGATCTAAAACTAATTGAATCGCCACCAGCAATGGCTTCATCGCCTACTTGTACAGCTGCTCTCAGCTGTTTAAGTTTTAGTGCGGATTCTTCTTCAGTTCGTTTAAAAACACGGATTGCTTCACGCACTACCTCACTGGCATTATTATAATCACCTGATTCTGCGCGCTCTCGTATAAACTGCTCTAGTTGTGGCGTTAAACTAAGGTTCATTGGCGTTAACTCCTCTCTATTTTTGACAAGAATAAGGATCTACGCCTTTTATGTCAATCTTTGTTATCAATGCTTGACATAATTTACCGTTTTAACAATTCTTTCAAATAATGGCCTGTATGTGATTTTTTATTGCTAGCCACCTCTTCCGGCGTGCCAACAGCCACTACCATACCGCCACCAGAACCACCTTCTGGCCCCATATCAATCACCCAATCTGCTGTTTTGATTACATCTAAATTATGTTCAATCACCACGATGGTATTGCCGCGATCACGTAGACGATGTAACACTTTTAATAATTGTTCAATATCAAAGAAATGTAAACCTGTTGTTGGCTCATCTAATAAATACAAGGTTTTACCGGTATCACGCTTTGACAATTCTTTTGCCAGCTTCACCCGCTGCGCTTCACCGCCTGATAGTGTTGTCGCGTTTTGACCTAGCTTGATATAGCTTAGCCCTACATCTATTAGCGTTTCTATCTTTTTAGCGACCACCGGAATATTGGTGAAGAAGACATTAGCTTCTTCAATAGTCATATCTAATACTTCAGTAATGGTTTTACCTTTATAGCGAATATCTAAGGTTTCGCGATTATAACGCTGGCCTTTACAGACATCACACGGCACATAAATATCAGGTAAAAAGTGCATTTCAACCTTAATCAAACCATCGCCATGGCAGGCTTCACAGCGACCACCTTTGACATTAAAGCTAAATCGTCCCGGAGTATAGCCCCGTGCTCGCGCTTCTGGTGTGCCTGCAAATAATTCTCTTACTGGTGTAAAAATACCGGTATACGTTGCAGGGTTTGATCGTGGTGTGCGTCCAATAGGGCTTTGATTAATTGCTACTACTTTATCAAGTTGTTGTAATCCCAATACTTCACGGTGAGGAGCAGGTTCTTCTGATGCCCTATTTAAGTCGCGTGATGTCACTTTTAATAACGTATCATTAATAAGTGTCGATTTTCCTGATCCGGATACACCGGTAATACAGGTCATTAATCCAATCGGGATATCAACATCAACCTGTTGCAAATTATTGCCGCAGGCACCACGAATACCAATAACTCGCCCAACATGAAACGGTTCACGCTGTGTCGGCAGTTCAATTTTCTTGTTACCTGACAAATACTGACCGGTGAGTGACTGCTCACTATCCATTATATCCTTGAGTGTGCCACGAGCTACTATTTCACCACCATGCACACCTGCACCGGGACCAATATCCAACACATAATCCGCCGCTCGAATTGCATCTTCATCATGTTCCACCACGATCACGGTATTTCCCAAATCGCGTAAGCGGGTTAGTGTGCCTAACAGACGCTCATTATCACGCTGATGTAATCCAATAGAAGGCTCATCAAGAATATACATCACCCCCACCAGCCCGGCACCAATTTGACTAGCCAAACGAATTCGCTGTGCTTCGCCACCTGAAAGGGTTTCTGCACTACGGGCAAGCGTCAAATAATCCAATCCTACATTGACTAGGAATTCTAGCCGTTTAGCAATTTCTGTGACAATCTTACTAGCAATCTCACCGCGGTTTCCAGGTAGCGTTAACTCATCAAAAAAACCTTTCGCTTCACCAATCGGCAGACTCGTTATTTCTGGCATATTAGTTTGATTTAAAAACACATGACGCGCTTGTTGGTTTAATCGAGCACCACTGCAATCAGGACAAGTTCGCACAGTATGATATTTTGCCAAATCTTCGCGCACGCTATTTGATTCAGTTTCGTGATAACGCCTTTGCAAATTGGGAATAATACCTTCGAAAGAATGCTCTCGCACAACCGTTCTGCCACGATCACTAATATAATTAAAATCAATTTTGGTGCGTCCACTGCCATACAGCACCACTTTTCGAACCTGCTCGGACAACTCGTCAAACGGCATTTCCATATTAAAATCATAATGTACAGACAGTGATTTAATCATTTGATGGTAATAAGCGTTGCGACGATCCCAGCCACGAATCGCCCCAGCGGTTAAGCTTAATTCTGGGTGCGCCACCACACGGGCAGGGTCGACAAACTGCTTCATCCCCAAGCCTTCACAAGTACCACATGCACCAGCGGGATTGTTAAATGAAAACATTCTTGGTTCAAGTTCAGCAATCGAATAGCCGCAGCTAGGGCAAGAAAAACGAGAAGAAAATAAGGTGCTATCCTTGTCATCATCCATTGCCACAACATGTGCTACACCCTCGCTCATTTTCAAAGCAGTTTCAAATGACTCTGCCAAACGTTGTTGCAAGTCAGGGCGCACCTTAAAACGATCAACCACCGCCTCAATGGTGTGTTTTTTCCGCAATTCCAATTCGGGTGGGCTATCTAACTCAACCACCTTGCCATTTACTCGCGCCCGCACAAAACCTTGTACCTGCAAATTCGCCAGAATATCTTTATGTTCGCCCTTGCGATCTTGCACTACTGGAGCCAACAGCATCATCCGCTTGCCTTCTTCCATTGCCAACACGGTGTCGACCATTTCACTCACTGTTTGTGCTGCTAGCGGCAGATCATGAGTAGGACAGCGCGGCTCGCCGGCACGGGCAAATAATAATCGCAAATAATCATAAATCTCGGTGATGGTGCCGACGGTAGATCGCGGATTATGTGAGGTTGATTTTTGTTCAATCGAAATCGCCGGAGAGAGACCTTCAATATGATCAACATCAGGCTTTTCCATCACTGATAAAAACTGCCTAGCATACGCCGATAATGATTCAACATAACGTCGCTGACCTTCAGCATACAACGTGTCAAAAGCAAGTGAAGACTTGCCTGAACCCGACAAGCCCGTGATCACCGTGAGTGAGTCACGCGGGATATCGACATCAATATTTTTTAAGTTGTGGGTGCGTGCACCACGAATACTTATGAACTTCATTCAGTTACCGTATACTCCGTACCCAAATTACTTGAATATGCATATTTCAGAGCTTATCACGGAAGTCAGAGCAAGACGCAATGTGCAGGCACAAAAAATATGCTCCTCGGCAATTGCTCCTGCATTGCTCTACTAAGTTACATCCCTGTAACGATGCATTTTTTGCATACCGTCCATCCATGGACATAAATGACTAGTCCTTGTCAAGCATTGCAACGCAGCGCTGGCATTCGTGATAATCTCCCGTAGGGCAAGAGGATAAACCATTATCTTCGTCGTTATAAAGTCTTAAATTAGAACGACTAATTCTGCGACTTTATGCCTAGAATATAATGGTTTCTTCTCTTGCTGAAAACTGCATATTCAAGTATTTTGGGTATATTTTTAAAAACCAACAGACCAATATACTATTCAAGCTGCAATGACGCAAAAACAAAACACTAATTCAGCACTTACTCCCATAGAAAAACGCAGCATTGCTGGGCTATCGAGTATTTTTGCACTGCGCATGTTGGGCTTATTTATGATCTTGCCGGTGTTTTCACTTGCCGCAGATCAATATAGTCATGCCACCCCCATATTAATTGGCTTAGCCATTGGTGCTTATGGCTTAACTCAAGCATTATTACAAATTCCTTTTGGCATGTTATCTGACCGAATTGGTCGCAAACGCGTTATCACCCTCGGCTTATTACTGTTTGCTGCGGGCAGTGTAGTCGCCGCCATGGCCGACTCTATTTATATGGTGATTGCCGGACGATTATTACAGGGAAGCGGTGCAATTGCGGCAGCGATCATGGCATTAACTGCCGATCTGACCCGCGATGAACACCGTACCAAAGCCATGGCAAGTATCGGCATTAGCATCGGCTTATCATTTTCTATCGCCTTAGCCGCAGGCGCTGCGCTTGAACACTGGATCGGTTTGTCAGGTATTTTCTGGGCAACCGCATTATTGTCATTAGTCGGCATTGGCGTCTTACATCTTTGGGTGCCCACGCCCACTCGTCTAGTAAACCACCGTGATATTGAACCCACTCCTCAGCAATTTAAAAATGTATTTCGTAATTCCGAAATTATGCGCATGGTGATCAGCATTATGGTATTACATTGCCTGCTCACCATCACTTTTTTTGCCTTACCGATAGCGTTATTTGAATATGCCGGCCTAGCTAGAGAACAGCACGGTCTTATTTATCTTCCCATTTTAATACTTGCTTTTATTAGCATGGTACCGTTTATTATCATTGCCGAAAAACGGCGGAAAATGAAAGCTATCTTTATCGGATCTATTGCCGTATTAGCTTTAGCTCAACTCGGCTGGAGTATGGTTTCAACTTCGCTCTATGGCATATTATTTTGCCTTTGGCTATTTTTTACTGCCTTTAATATTTTAGAAGCGAGCTTGCCATCGTTAATATCAAAACTCAGCCCGCTTGCCAATAAAGGTACAGCGCTAGGCGTTTACTCTAGCGCCCAATTTCTAGGTGCATTTATTGGTGGTGTAGCAGGCGGATTATTATTCACCAAGGTAGGTGTTACCGGGGTATTCATTGCCGGCGGCGTGTTAACACTATTTTGGCTACTGCTTATTTTACCCATGACACCGCCGAAACATTTATCTACTCGTATTATTCATTTACATAATATAAGCGATGATAATGCCAAGAATATTGCGCAACAATTCAACCGTATCGACGGTGTAGTAGAAACCATCATTGTCGTTGAAGAGCGTGTTGCCTATGTTAAGTTCTCACCGGATGAAATTGATGCCAACGCACTAGATACTTTTGTCGTAGAATAAGCAGGAAAATATTAA
>CAYTAM010000036.1:0-10648 GCA_964435685.1 uncultured Methylophaga sp.
TCATTCAATCTGTAACAACAGACCAAAAGCTAGAAAACCAGCACTTCGTTGCAATATTTGATAAGGGCTAGCCATTACCTACACATTGCGCCTTGTTCTGGCTTCTTATTTTTGCCCTGAATCTTCACAGATTGAATGATAACGGGTATAAACGACTATTACCGCTCACTTCGTGAAAAATAGCGACACTTTTTTCTGCGCCTAATTCTAATCGACTTAATAAGAGACTCCTTAGGAAAATTTAAATCCATAGTGAAGGTGGGAGCCGGTTCAAGTTTTTGCGCAAGCCAAACATTACCCATGCTTTATTTTTAATAAAATATCATGATAATAAGCTAAAGCTGGGTTATATCACCCACTTAAAAATGTATTAAGGGCATATCCCTTAAATATTTTAACCTTAAAAAACAATGCTTTAAATATGAAAGCTAATCCAGTATAGTCTGTTTATTTTTCTAATTACTGTTTAAAGGTGTTGTTTAATGAAGTCGATGTTTAGTGCTGTATATTTTGGGGTTGTGCTGTTGGGGATGACAAGCACTGTTGTAGCTGAAAATATTATATTAGATAATGTGACGGTAACTGCAACCCGTGTTGAACAGTCGATTTTAGAACAACCGCTCAGTATTGCTGCAAAACAAAGTGATGAAATAATGCTTGATAGAGCCGTTAATCAAAAAGAGTTATTAAATTCTATTGCGGGTGTACGCATTACCCAAACAGGATCAGGCATCGGCCATATGACCAGCATTCGCTTACCCACTAATGTCGGCCCTTATTACTTGTTCTTACAAGACAGTATTCCGGTGCAATCTTCGGGGTTTTTTAACCATAATGGTTTGGCTTTTACCAATTTCAGTACCGCAGGTTCTGTTGAGGTGATGAAAGGAGCGGGGACGGCACTTTATGGTTCTGATGCCGTCGGTGCAACCATTAATATTCGCTCAATACCTGCTGTTGATCAGCAAGGCTTCAAATTTGCTGCCGAAGCAGGCAGTGATGACTTTCGCCGTTATGGCATAACAGGCGGAGTGGCAATTAATGAGCACTCTAATATTGCCGCCAATATTTCGCATGCTGAGGCGGAGGGTTGGCGCGATCATACCGAATATGATCGCCAAGAATTTTCAGTGCAATATACTAATGACATCAATGATGACAATACCCTTAATATCGGTTTAACGGTGAATAATACCGTTGCCGAAATGGCGGGAAGTTTAATTGGCGAAGATGAATTTAAAAATAATACCGAATCCGTAGGGAATATAGCAGAGAAATTGAAGCAAGGCATTGCCTTTGAACGTAAGTTTGACTTCGCCCGTTTGAATATGGAGTGGAATCATAGCTATTCTGATACGGTAGAATTAAACTCCATCGCTTATATTCGCCGTAATCGTAATCGTTATATTGCAACATGGGAAAGTAACCTTCCTGCCAATGATAGTGAAGAAAACAGTGTGGGTCTATTATTAAAAGCAACTATTGATATAGGGACGATCCGCGCAATTGTTGGTCTCGATCTTGAATATACCCAAGGCAGTCGAGAATACACCCAATTATTTGATTTTGTTCCTAGTGGCTTTGGCTCAGTTGTTGCTGCCGGAAAAATCTATGATTATGATGTTAATTATCGTGCTATTTCGCCCTATTCACGACTTGAGTTTAAATTAAGTGATAAGTTAACACTCGGTGTTGGTCTACGTTATGATAGTAATAGTTATGACTACACCAATAATTTAGCCGATGGTCAATATGGTGCATCGAGCTATTCACGTGCTAGCTCCGACAATGATCCCAGCTTTAATCATTTAAGCCCCAAATTAGATTTAGCGTATAGGCTGTCACCATTACAGTCACTCTATGCACGTTATGCCAATGGCTTTCGCATTCCCCAAGCCAGCCGCCTATATGCGCTAAGAACCAATAATATTGATTTTTCTTTAGATGAAGAGATTACCGATACCTTTGAGGTAGGTTATAAATGGTTCACCGAGCGTCATCAATTCACTAGTGCACTTTATTACTTAGTAATTGACGACACCATTGTTCGTAGAGAAAATGCCGCACGCGAGCGCTTTTATGTCAATGGCGATGAAACAATCCATAAAGGTATTGAGTTATCTTTAGCATCAAAACTAACTGATGAATTCACAACACGAGTTGCTTATAGCTATTCAAAACACGAATTTAAAGATGATGACAACTTTGGTGATAATGAACAAGCAGAAGCCCCCAATACTATTGCCAATATACGATTTATTTATCAGCCTAGAAAACTGTCTGGTTTAACCGCAATGTTAGAATGGGAACATGTCGGTTCAATGTGGCTGGATGATGATAATACCAAAAAATATGATGGCCATGATATCGGCAATATCAAACTCAATTATGCGTTCAACCAACAATTTTCAATTCATGCCCGGATCAATAATTTCACCGATAATTTATATGCTGAAAGAGCCACCATAAGCTTTGGCAGCGAGCGTTATACACCAGGGGCACCTAGGCAAGCATATCTAGGGTTTGAATTTAAACTATAATAATCACAGCTATGTTAAGTATAAGAGGACTAACTTAGGTGAAAAAATGAGAACCTTAATCGCATTGTTACTGGTAGGCGCTGTAACTGTATTTACCTTTACTGAGTTGCATGCACATCAACAGCACAAAAAAAGCCAAGGTAACGGTAATATTGTTAGTGTTGATGTTAAATTTATTGACGGCACTGTTCATCTGCTATTAGGAGAGATCGGGCAAAGTCAGCATCATCTATGGTATAAAACATCTACTGATCAAGGTGAAACGTGGTCACAGCCTGTTGATGCTTTTAAAGGCTTAGATTTAAAAGCGAGAATGCATCGTTACATGGATGTAACTTAGTAGAGCAACGCAGGAGCAGTTGCCGAGGAGCATATTTTTTGTACCTGCACATTGCACCTTCCTCTGCTTTCCTATTTTTGCCCTGAATCTTCACACATTGAATGATCACGGGTATAGTTCAGAGGCTCTTTAGGGAAGTTGTACCGGTGTCGGTGCTACCCAGCCTTTTTTCCTATGTTCGGCAACAACATTAGTATAAACACCACCACGGACATTAAAAATTCCGGTAACACGCATAAAGCGCGGATGGGTTGCAGCCACTAGATCATCTAAAATTTGATTGGTGACTTTTTCATGAAATGCGCCTTGATCGCGATATGACCACATATATAATTTGAATGATTTTAATTCGATACATTTACGATCGGGCACATAATCAATTTTGATGGTGGCAAAATCAGGCTGCCCTGTCATCGGGCACAAACAAGTAAATTCAGTTGTCTCAATGTGAATGCTATAATCACGCTCAGGAATGGCGTTGTCGAAGGTTTCTAAATATTTGCTTGGTTTTGTGGACATAATAAAATCTCAAATTACTAAAAATCAAAACATATTATAAGGCTACTGCGTGTTAGAAATTATAATTATTTTCATTGTTATTATTACGGCGTTTGGCGGCGCTATTTGGTATGCAATACGGAGCACCCGCCAACGAAAAGAAAACAGCCTAGTTGCGCAAACTATTCGCACAGAGCCTGAACTTAATGATACCAACACATTCAGTGCCGTGTTAGCACAAGAAATGACACAACATATTATTGATACCGATGTAGAAAGTGAGCCCAATATAAGTTTATCTGCGCAGGCAAAAGAGGTCATAAATAATCCAGAGGAGATCTCACAGCAACAAAGTGAAATTGATTTTAAAGTTAATGATGATATTGATATAAACACGCCACTAATTGAAGAGCCTGACCCCAAGATTAAGATCATTAATGATTGGAATATGGTGATTACATTTACTATAATGGCTGTTAAAGATCATAAATTCTCCGGTAAAGATATTAAGTTTGCATTAGAGAGTCAGCAGCTTCAGTACGGTGATCTACAATTATTTCACCGTTTAACTACCCAGAAAAAAACCTTATTTAGCGTGGCTAATATTTTAGATCCCGGTGTTTTCGATCTGCAAAATATTAATACCCTAAGCACACCTGGGATCTTGATATTTGCTAAATTACCCGGGCCGATTAATGGTTTAAGTTTATTTGATGAACTTCTTGAAACATCGCGGTCATTGTCAGTGAAGTTAAGCGGTGTGTTGTGTGATGATTCACGTCAGCCCATTACCGATGAAGCACTAGAAACAATGCGTAACCGTATTTTAAGCCTCAATTTTTCAATGCATTCAGCAAGCCAAAACAACCATGTCTACACCGATTAATATCGAACAGCGTGCCAGCGAATTGCGCGACTTACTTAATAAATATAATCATTTGTATTATGTTGCAGATCAACCCGAAGTGACCGATTCAGAATATGACCGTTTGTTTGGTGAGCTAAAACAAATTGAGGTCGAATACCCCTCATTACTGACTACTGATTCACCCACACAGCGAGTGGGTGGCAAGGCGCTAGATAAATTTAGCCAAATCACCCATGCTTTACCGATGTTATCACTTGACAATGTGTTTGATAGTGAAGAACTCGAAGCTTTTGATCAGCGGGTGCGTGAATGGCTCAACACCACTGAACAACAGCTTTATGCGGCTGAACCTAAGCTTGATGGTTTGGCCATTAGCCTTCGTTACCAACAGGGGGTACTGGTGCATGCTGCAACTCGTGGTGATGGCACAGTGGGTGAAGATGTGACCGCTAATGTACGTACTATTGCTACGGTTCCATTAACACTTATTGGTGAAAGCATTGCCGATGTAATTGAGATCCGCGGCGAAATATTTATGCCAAAAGCGGGGTTTGAAGCGTTAAACGCACAGCACATTGCCGAAGGCAAAAAGCCTTTTGTAAACCCACGTAACGCTGCGGCCGGTGCATTGCGGCAGTTAGACTCTAAAATCACCGCAACTAGACCCTTAGAAATAGTATGCTATGGCTTGGGTGAAATTCACGGCATGACGAAGCCAGTAAGTCATTTTGATGCCATGCAACAAATTGCAGCTTGGGGCTGCCGAATTTCACCAGAATTACACGTAGTCGAAGGTGTGCAAGGCTGCCTTGACTATATAACACAATTGGGCGAGCGACGTGATAGCTTGCCTTATGATATTGATGGTGTAGTGCTAAAAGTTGATGAAGTAGCCTTGCAAGAACGCTTGGGCTTTATGTCGCGTGCGCCACGTTGGGCGATTGCTCATAAATTTCCTGCACAGCAAGAAATGACAGTGATCGAAGACATTGAAATTCAAGTAGGTCGTACTGGAGCTTTAACACCTGTTGCTCGCCTACAGCCGGTATTCGTTGGTGGCGTAACCGTGAGTAATGCTACATTACATAATCAGGATGAAATTGAACGTAAAGATGTACGCGTGGGCGATAGCGTAATTGTACGTCGAGCAGGCGATGTTATTCCAGAAGTTGTACAGGTGGTATTGTCCAAGCGCCCTGACAACACGATAACATTTGTGATGCCAACACAATGTCCTGTATGCCAGTCTGAGGTTGAACGGATCGAAGGTAATGCTGTGGCACGCTGTAGTGGTGGTCTTTATTGTCCAGCACAGCGTAAAGAGGCGATAAAACATTTTGCCTCACGCAAGGCGATGGATGTGGATGGTTTAGGTAATAAATTAGTTGAACAATTAGTCGATGAAGGTTTAATTAATGATCCGGCTGACTTATTTCAATTAACAGTCGAACAATTATCCCGTTTAGAACGAATGGGTGAAAAATCAGCCCTTAATCTAGTTGAAGCACTACACGCAGCCAAGCAAACCAAGTTTTCGCGTTTTTTATATGCATTAGGGATCCGTGAAACAGGTGAGGCAACCACGCGCGCGCTCGCCAATCATTACCTGACATTAGATGCACTCACTATGACAGACCAAGAAACACTCCTTGAAATCGAAGATGTAGGGCCTGTTGTTGCACATCATATTGTTACTTTTTTTCAGCAACCGCATAACCAACACGTGATTGCACGATTGCTAGCAGCAGGAGTGAATTGGCCTCAACAGCAGAAAGTAGCAGCGGATTCTGTGTTAAGTGGAAAAACAATTGTGTTAACAGGCACATTAGAAAATATGTCTCGCAGTGAAGCCAAAGAGAAATTGCTGGCTCTTGGGGCAAAAGTATCAGCCAGTGTTTCTAAAAAAACAGATTTCGTAGTCGCTGGGCGTGATGCGGGTTCCAAATTAACTAAGGCTGAAAAGCTGGGCATTAGCGTAGTGGATGAAGCAACAATGATAGCTTGGTTAATATGACCGCATTAGCAGCAGCAATAAAAAAAGTCGCCACCGGGCCCCATTTAAGTAAAGACTTAACACAGCAAGAATCTCGTTTGGCGATGGATGAAATCTTAGCGGGACAAGCCGATCCCGTACAAGCAGCAGTTTTCTTAATAGCCTTACGAATGAAGCGTGAAACTGATGAGGAAAACTTAGGGATTTTACAATCAATTCAATCAGTAACAATACAAACCTCATCTAATGTTGATGAGTTACTGGTTTTATCCGATCCCTTTAATGGCTATAATAAACATTGTCCAATTGCCGCATTTTTACCCGCCGTATTAGCCGCATCAGGTCTACCCACTATTTCGCAAGGTGTAATAGAAATGGGACCAAAATTTGGGGTGACCCACGCACAGGTTTTAGAATATACAGGCAGGGCAACACAGCTTTCGGTAGCACAAGCGACCAAACGGGTTAATACTACTGAAATCAGTTGGGCGTATCTTGATCAGGCACAAACAACGCCCAGCTTATATGCTCTCCAAGACTTACGAACACGCATAATAAAGCGCCCTAGTTTAGCCACACTTGAAAAATTGGTTATGCCAATAACAGCCAAAAGCAAAACCTATCTACAAATTGGTTTTGTGCATAAGGCCTATCCGCCTGTACTGGCATGGCTGGCACATCAAGTCGGCTTTGCATCTACCTTGATGGTGAGAGGTATAGAAGGCGGTATTCTCCCCAACTTACGCGGCACATCTAACTGCTTTAGTGAGGTTAAAGGTAAACCGGAGCAAACTTTAATTTCGGCTCCAGAGTTTGGTATAAACCAAGAAACACGCGCTGTATTACCAAAACGGATAGAGGAAGTGACTGCACAAGAAACGGCAGAGCTTGGATTACAGGCATTATCAGGACAGTCAGGGGCTGCATTTGATAGTTTGGTTTTAGGAGCGGCAATGGCACTGTGGCATTTTGGTTTGCAGAGCACGCCCCAACAGGCGGCGGATCATGTACGTGTAATAATAAAGTCAGGAAAGGCAAAAGCACACTTTAAGCAAGGGGCAGGCTAATGGTTTATCAACAAACATTAAGTTACACCACTAGAGGCCGCAGCACGACAAATATCACCACAGAAGTACAGCAACTGGTTCAACAATCTGGTATTCAAACTGGCATCTGCCATATCTTTGTACAGCATACCAGCGCCTCGCTAATGCTCTGTGAAAATGCTGATGCTGATGTGCGTGTTGATTTAGAAACCTATATGCAGCACCTTGTGCCAGATGGCGATCCAATGTTTTTACATCAAGATGAAGGCCCAGATGATATGAGCGCCCATATTCGAACGGTGCTCACTAACCCCGATCTAACCGTGCCTGTGGGTAAGGGGCGTTGTGACTTAGGCATTTGGCAAGGTATTTATCTCTGGGAACATCGTACCCACAGCCATCACCGCCGCGTAATTGTCACTATTCAAGGAGAGTAATTCAACAATTATTCTGCGCACCTGCAAGCACACCATTAAATATTTCGCTAGGTCGCATTACTTGTGCCATTAATAGTTCATCAGCAAAATAATAACCGTTAAGAACAACGTCACCACCCTGAGCAGAGTTTAACTCAGCAATTATTTTAGCTTCATTTTCAGCTAGTGTTTTGCTCAACCTTGAGAAATAGTGTTGTAACTCGTCATCGTCAGTCTGTTCTGACAACGCTTGCGCCCAATAAAGTGCTAGATAGAAATGGCTACCGCGATTATCTAACTCCCCTACTTTAGGCAGAGGGGATCTATTATTGTCTAAAAATTTTCCTGTGGCTTTATCTAAGGTATCCGCCAATATTTGAGCTTTTTTATTACCCGTTGTTTGACTTAAATGTTCAAGCGATGCAGCTAAGGCTAAAAATTCGCCTAGTGAATCCCAGCGTAAATGATTTTCTTGCACTAGCTGCTCGACCAGTTTGGGCGCGCTGCCTCCCGCGCCTGTTTCAAACAAGCCACCGCCATTCATAAGAGGCACAATTGACAACATTTTTGCACTGGTTCCTAGCTCTAAAATAGGAAATAGATCGGTGAGATAATCACGCAAAACATTACCGGTAACAGCAATGGTATCTTCACCTTTCACAATACGTTCCATTGAAAATTGAATCGCTTGTTCTGGCGATAAAATTTGAAGATCTAGTCCTGTTGTCTTGTGACTCGGCAAATACTGTTCAATTTTAGCAATAAGTTGTGCATCATGTGCGCGCTTTTCATCTAACCAAAATACTGCCGGCGTATTCGATAATCGAGCACGTTTTACCGCTAACTTCACCCAATCTTGAATCGGTGCATCTTTGGTCTGACACATGCGCCAAATATCACCTTGCTCAACCTTATGCTCAAGCAAAGTCACACCATTATCATCAACCACACGCATTGTGCCATTCGCTGATATTTCAAAGGTTTTATCATGTGAACCATACTCTTCCGCTTTTTGAGCCATTAAACCAACATTAGGCACACTGCCCATTGTGGTCGGATCAAATGCGCCATGTTTTTTACAAAAATCAATGGTTTTTTGATAGATCCCTGCATAACAGCGATCAGGAATAAGTGCTTTAGTATCTTGTTGTTTACCCTCTTTATTCCACATTTGACCTGAACTGCGGATCATTGCTGGCATTGATGCATCAACAATCACATCAGATGGTATATGTAGGTTGGTAATGCCCTTATCAGAATCAACCATCGCAATATCGGGTTGTGTTGCATACACTGCCTCAATATCCGCTTCAATTTCTGCTTGTTTATCTGCCGGCAGGCTCGCTATCTTATCGTAGACATCGCCTAAGCCATTTCTCACATCAACACCAATTTTTTCAAAAAGGGTAGCATGTTTTTCAAATACATCCTTGTAAAATACTGCTACAACATGACCAAAAATAATGGGATCTGACACCTTCATCATTGTCGCTTTTAAATGCACTGAAAAAAGTACATCTTGTTGTTTAGCACTGTCTATTTCTGCTTCAATAAAGCGGTATAATGCATTTTTATTCATCACAGTTGCATCAATTATTTCTCCTGCCAATATCGGCGTTTCTTCTTTTAAAACGATAGTTTTGCCAGCATTATCTATAAGTTCGATCCGCACATTACCGGCTGTTTTTATTGTTAGCGATTGTTCATTTGCAAAGAAATCATTATCCGCCATGCTTGCTACATGAGTTTTTGACGCGCTTTCCCAAATACCCATACGGTGAGGATGTTTACGCACATAGTTTTTGACAGATGGTGGTGCGCGACGATCGGAATTACCTTCTCGCAATACCGGGTTTACCGCACTGCCCTTAATTTTATCGTAGGTTTTTTTTACTTGTTTCTGCTCATCGTTTTCCGGCTCTTCCGGATAGTCTGGTACTTTATAAGCTTTTTGTTGCAACTCTTTAATCACCGCTTTTAGCTGTGGTATTGAAGCACTAATATTGGGCAACTTTATAATATTAGCCTCCGGTTTTAATACCAGATCACCCAATTGAGCAAGTGCATCATCAACCCGTTGTTCAGCCATTAAATAATTCGGGAAATTGGCAAGGACACGCCCCGCCAATGAAATATCACTTACTACAACATCAATATCTGCAACACGGGTAAATACCTTAATAATAGGTAATAAAGAATGTGTTGCCAATGCCGGTGCTTCATCTGTTTTAGTATAAATAATTGTTGATATTGTCATTTACTTTCCTGAGTGGTTAATCCGATCTATTGCTTCTAATAAGCGCTGCTGATCAACAGTATAAACAAAGCGAATGTGTTGCTCAGCCAAATGATCACCAAAATCATCAGCTGGCGTTACCGCTACGCCCGTTTTCTGTAACCAATCTTGGCATAATGTCATACTATCAGGTATCGCTTCATTGAGAAAAGATTTGCAGTTCGCATAAATATAAAATGCGCCTTGTGGTATAGCTTTTATTGCCGTCGACAATTCAGTTAGCTGCTGACGGGATAAAACCGTGCCTGTCGGATTCGAAGGTGAGGCAAGCAAAGCCATAGCCGTGCCGTTATCCCAGTGTTCATTAATATGGGTAGCGGTAAGCTGATAATTACTAGATTCATCAACCGCTATTGATTGTGCCTGCCCTTCAACAAAGCGAGCGAAATGCCGGTTGCAAGGGTAGCCCGGATCGGCAAGCATTACTTTTTTATCACGCTCTAATAATGCTCCTATCACTAACATCAATGCTCCTGACGCGCCCGGTGTGACCACAATTCGTTGTGCTGATAGCGCAAGCTGATAACGTATCTGGTACCAACCCGCAATGGCTTCGCGCAATTCTGGCAGGCCTAATGTAGGTGTATATACCCGTTATCATTCAATGTGTGAAGATCCAGGGCAAAAATAGCAAGCCAGAACAAGGCGCAA
>CAYTAM010000037.1:0-10496 GCA_964435685.1 uncultured Methylophaga sp.
ATTAACCGGTATTACGCATGCCAGCAGCAATGGCATTAATGCTATTTAACAGCGCAGGTAGCCAGATTTGTTTTTCTTCTGCAGAAGCCTGTTCTGACTTGTAACGTCTTAACAACGCAATTTGAATATTATTTAAAGGTGCAAGATAGGCGTTACGACGGCTTAATGAAAGTGCAATGCTGGGCGTGTCTGCCATCAGGCTTTCATTGCCACTGATTTCAAGAATGTTTTTCTCCGAACGTTGGTACTCCTCTGCAATCATCGTATAAACTGTTTGTGCAATTTTTTGATCTTGTCCGAGCAGGCTATACTGTGTACCGATAGCTAAATCTGTTTTGAATAACGCCATCTGGATATTACTCATCAAAGCTCTAAAGAATGGCCAGTTTTGGTACATCTCTTTTAACTGTTCATCGCCATGTTGTTTGATCCAGCGATCTAAAGCATAACCTGTTCCCTGCCAAGCTGGGAAGGTTAAGCGCGCTTGTGCCCAGCCAAACACCCATGGAATAGCACGAATAGATGATTTAGATAAATTGCCTTTTTTACGGTGTGATGGACGAGAACCAATGTTCAACAAGCCAATTTCAGTCACTGGTGTTGCTTCATAAAAGAAGTTAAAGAAGCCCTTAGTATCATCTGTTAGCTTTCTAAAACATGCTTCACCCTCTTTAGCGAGTTGTTGCATGATTTCAAGGTGCTCTGGATTATCTTTGGGTTGACTTTGAACTATCCCTATACTGGCTTTCATTAGACCGGTTACTCCCAGTGAAAGCTCATACATGGCTGTTTCAGAGTTGCTATATTTGTAAGACAGCACTTCGCCCTGTTCAGTGAATTTGATGGAGCCACGTACTGTTCCTGTAGGTTGAGATAGAATTGCAAAATGTGTTGGCCCACCACCACGACCAACGGTGCCACCTCGTCCGTGGAATAGACGGCAATCGATACCATGTGCATCGGCTAATGTCATAATTCTCTGCTGCGCTTGGTACAAGCCCCAAGCGGAGGATAAGTTGCCGCCATCTTTTGCTGAATCGGAGTAACCCAACATGATTTCTTGCTGGTTGCCAGATGCTTTAAGCAAGGCTTTATAGGTAGTATTTTCGAACAATGCTTGCGTTACCGGAACGATATGTTCTAAATCTTCAATGGTTTCAAATAGTGGTGCAATTTGAATATTGCAGTAAGGTTCACCGGCGTTATAACCTGCAAGACCTGTTTGATTAGCCAGAAATAGCACTTCCATAACGTGGCTAGCTTCATGTGTCATTGAGATAACGTAGTTATTAAAGGCCTTATCGCTGATCTCTTTGCACATCTCCCTCATCACGTTAAACACCGCTAGGACTTCAGTTGTCATGTCGTCAAGATCAAGATGTTGAATATCGATGATGGTTGCTGAAGCGATATGCCGTGCAAGAAGAGCTAACTTTTCTTTTTCACTTAGCTTGTGGTAATCAACACCTACATGCACTAGCAGATCCGCTACGGCATCAGTATGCACATTAGACTCTTGGCGAATATCTAAACGCATCAGATAAAAACCGAATGTCTTAACCAGTCGGATCAAATCCTGTAACTCTGCATTGGCTAAATTGTCATCACCATGACCGCAGAGAGAATTATGAATTAATTCTAAATCGTCTAAGAACTCAGATTCATGGTGATAGGCAAGGCGGCTTTTCTCAAGCTGATCGCCATTAATGCGTGCTTCAATATACTTGATATTCTGCTTAAGTTTACCGTGCATAAGAAAGAGCAAACGGCGATAAGGCTCATTTTGAAAACGCTGTGGGCGTTTTTTAAATACAAGCTCAATTAAATCGTTATCATCAAGGGTTAAGCGGTTAATCAGTTGTGGTGAAATATGACTAATAAAGCTTGAGTGAGTTAATTTAGCACTCAGTTTAAAAACACGTTGCTTATATTCGTAAATAACTGCTCTAGACTGTAGAAGTAAAGCTTGAACGGTCGTATCATGCGTTACAAATGGATTACCGTCTCTATCACCACCAATCCATGAGCCAAATCTCAAGAAATTAGGGCTTTCAATTTTATCGTTGGGATAGTGTTTAGCAAGCGCACGTTCCATGTAGCGATAAACCTTTGGCACAGCATCAAATAAGGATTGACGAAAATAGTAAATCCCATTACGAATTTCATCTTCAACCGTTGGCTTATGGCGACGCACCTCATCGGTCTGCCACAGTATTTTGATCTGTGATTCAAGATGCTTATAAATGGTATCTTTTACATAGTCATTATTGTAGGTATCCGCTTCGTTTAAAGCACCTATATTTAAGAAGATCCGTCTTAAATTATCCATCACTGCGCGCCGTTTCGATTCCGTTGGGTGTGCGGTAAAAACAGGAATATAGTTCAAATTATTTAACAATGTTTGTACCTGTTTTGCATCCAAACCTTGTTGTTTAAATTCACCTATAGTATTGAGAACAGAGCCGGTCCAAAGAGGGCCATCTGATTGGAGCTGGCTCTGTCTTTCATGATATTGATGCTCTTCTTCCGCTAAGTTAACTAAACTAAAATATAAATTGAAGGCACGAATAATCGGTGCCAGTTCTGTTGCCGACAGGGATTCGATAAACGCTGTTAACTCCGCTTGTAGCGGCGGGTTTTGTTGCTTTTGAAGTTGCAGGTAACCCTTGCGAAGCTTCTCGACCGCCTCATAAGTCGGCATTCCGGCTTGTGACTCAATCACTTTACCAAGGATCTTCCCTAGCAACTTAACACGCTTTCTAAGTTGCTTATCTCGCGTTTCTGCATTTGAAACAGCGCTGCCTACAACAATGGTATAAGGCTGATTATGCTTATTCATTTACTTACCTATTTGTTTAACCATAAAGACGCTTGGCTCTATTGAAATTTCTGTTTGATTTTTAGGACAGTCTGTTTATATTATAGTTTCTCAGCCAATATAGACTTAACCACTTCAAAGGTCATCGCCAAAGTATTCAACTCAGCTTGTACGGCATTAACACCACCTGATTGATATTTTTCAAGTAACGATCTAGCTAGCTTATACATCGTGTCATGTGATGCTTGGAGCTGTTCAAGCCATATCATATCGAATACCTGATCTTTTCGTAAGCGTTCAATCCAAATACCTAAATGACATGTAGTAAGATATAGTCCTGTATTACTGCTACTCTCCGTAGAGAGCACGTTATTTATACTATTAAACCAATGCTCTGTAGTTAATTTTAGTAACGTTATTTTTTGTTCTTGTGGTGTTAACTCACTATTTCCATAGGCAATCCAGCATAAATTAGGCGTATAATCCGCCAGCCATGTAGCAACATGTTCTGCGGGCATCGGACGGGCGATTTCATAGCCTTGCGCATTGTTACACCCCATAATAAGGAGCATAATACCCACTGCTTCATTTTCTACACCCTCGGCTATTATTTCACGATTAAAGGCCTGTGCTAAACCAATAACGCCTTCAATAATACTATAATCACTGGGATCATCTAATAAGTCTTGCACAAATGTTTGATCTATTTTTATCGTGTTAGCTGATAAATTTCTGATATGCGTTAATGAGGAATAGCCAGTACCAAAATCATCCAGCGCAACATCAATTCCCAAGACGTTTTGACAACGCTTAATAATACCACTTATAACAGAAATATCACCTAAAGCACTGCTTTCTAATATTTCTAATTGTATATCTCGGGGATCTATACTGGGGTGTAGCTCTAATGCATCATTTATCTGATCAAAAAAAGCAGTAGCAAGCAGATGGTAAGCTGAAATATTAATGCTCACCTGAAGCTTAATGCCCTGTCGTTGCCAATGATCAAGTTGCTTCAAACCAGCATTAATTACCCATTCGCCTACTTCTATTTCTAGATCTGTGCCTTCAATAGAAGGCAAGAAGTCTAAGGGGGGTATAAGCCCCCTTTCAGGATGCTCCCAACGTAATAGAGCCTCAACACCAAATATTTCACCCGTCTTCATATTCACTTTAGGTTGATAAAATAAGCGCATTTCATTATGCTGTAGCGCATGACGTATTTCATCTACTTGGTGATGCCGTTGAATAATTTGCAGATCATCTAATGCATTAAACATATGGTAACGATTTCGACCTGCCAACTTAGCTTGATACATGGCCTGATCAGCATGGCGTATTAACGTATCTATATTTTCATCGTCAACAGGATAAAGTGTAACGCCCATAGATGCTGTGATTTTATGTGGGTAGCCATTAACAATATACGGTTTGTCAAGTGAATGGTGGATACGTTCTAACGATTGCTTGCAATGTGCAAATGATGCAATATCACCTAATAATATTGTAAACTCGTCACCACCCTGCCGAGAAACAGTATCTTCCATTCTGATGCAAGCTGTAATTCGATCTGCGACTTCAATAAGCAATAGATCGCCCACTTCATGCCCATAATTATCATTAATGGGTTTAAAGCCATCTAAATCCAGAAAACAAATGGCTAATAATGTTTCACTACGTTTACTATGTGCAATTGCTTGGGAAAAACGGTCAGCAAATAAAGTTCGATTAGGTAGCTTCGTCAAAGCATCGTAATGTGCCATTTGTTTAAGCGCATCTTGTTGTTCTTTACTTTTAGTAATATCTGAAAACAAACAAACATAATGTGTGGTCACGCCTTCATCTTTCAGTGCTGATATTGTCATCATCGCTACATAAAGATCACCCTCTTTTTTACGGTTCCAAATTTCTCCCTGCCAATGCCCCTGTTGCGTAATTAATTGCCACATTTCAGTATAAAATTCGGTTTCATGCTTGCCTGAGCTCAACATACTAGGGTTGTTGCCAATCGTTTCTGCACGGCTATAGCCTGTTATAGTACTAAAGGTGGGGTTAACATCAATAATAATCCCCTGAGTATCGGTAATAAGAATACCTTCATGGGCGTCACTGAACACTTTAGCTAACAAATCCTGCTTAGCTTGTGCTTGTTTGCGCTCGGTTATATCACGAATGAATGCATTAAATTCATAGCCACCTTGAATTTTAATGGTAGATACGGTTAATTCAATTGGGAACTCATGACCTTGGCGATGCAAAGCTTCTATTTCAATAACCTTGTTGAGGGGCGCTCCCTCCCTTATTTTAAGAAAATTAGCCATGTCATTAGTGTATGCTTCACGATATCGCTCGGGGATAATAAGTTCTTGTATATATTTCCCTTCGGCCTTATTTGCTGCCCATCCAAAAATGCCTTCAGCTCGAACACTCCAAGCAATAATTTTACCTTTAGCATCACTGCGAATCAACGCATCAAATGCAGAGTCAATAATAGCCTGCACCCTAGCTTTATCTTCCTTTTCTTGACTAATTAGCCTGTCTAATTGTATTACAGTTTGTTTGTAACGTAATAAATGTGGAATTAGAATCGCCAATGTTAAAATGGTAAACACCACAATACTGACCATTATGGTGAGTGTGTCTACATCCATCCCTACAATTGCGTCATTTGCTTCTATCGGTGAAAAACTAACCGCCATCATCGCAGTATAATGCATACTAGAAATCGCAAGCCCCATCACGATAGCGCTGAGTATTTGTGGCTTACTTATAAGCTGATAGTTTAGTTGATTAACTGCTTGGCGTTTAATCTTTAATGCAATAGTTGCCATCACTACCGCCATCATGAGAGACAGAAAAAATAATCTGGGCTCATGATACATCGTGGCATTTATTCTCATTGCTGCCATACCAATATAATGCATCAAAACGATGCCTACACCTAATAGTACGCCGTCTATTAGTAAGTACCTACGTGTATACGTCGGCTTCGCCATCATCCATAACACAACACTTGAAGCAGCAATCGCAGGGACAATAGAAATGGCTGTAATAGAAATATCATACACAACAGGAATGGGTAAGCTTAACGCCAACATACCCACAAAGTGCATCGTCCAAACACCCAATCCCATTGCTATCGCGCCAAATAGTGTCCATACTATTTTATGTATTTTTCGAGATGCTTGGTAGATCCTCTCTGCGGTGCCAAATGCAGAAAATGATGCGATAATAGCAATCAAAATGGATAAAACAACTAATATGGGACTATACGTTTGCTCCAAAACGATGTTTGGTAAAGCATGCTGGTGATCCATAAAAAGCATTATTTAGCCTTCCTAGAAACTGGATTTTTATTAATCATTGACTATGGAAATATCCCCTTTATCATTGCTTTCGTTGAAGTTGTTCCACATCTCGCACCGCACCTTTTGAGGCCGAGGTTGTTAATGCAGCATAAGCTTGTAACGCTAAGCTCACTTCACGTTCACGTTTAACAGGTTTCCACGCCTGTTCACCTTTATTTTCCATCGCTTTGCGGCGTTCAGCTAAAACTTCATCTGTTACATTAACGCTGATAATTCGGTTAGGAATGTCGATAACTATCGCATCACCTTGTTCTACCAAGCCAATATTACCGCCCTCCGCTGCCTCAGGCGATGCATGGCCGATTGATAGACCCGATGTACCCCCTGAGAATCGGCCATCCGTCAATAATGCACAGGCTTTACCCAAACCTTTTGATTTTAAATAGCTAGTTGGGTACAACATTTCTTGCATACCTGGACCGCCTTTGGGGCCTTCATAACGAATCAGCACCACATCACCCGCTACAACTTGGTCAGTTAAAATGGCAGTAACTGCATCATCTTGTGATTCAAATATTCGTGCTGACCCTATAAATGTTAAGTTTGCCTTATCAACCCCTGCCGTTTTAACAATACAGCCTTCAGGTGCAATATTACCAAATAATATTGCTAAACCTCCATCTTGACTATAAGCGTGTTCAATATCACGAATACAGCCTGTTTTTCGATCTAAATCTAAGCTTGACCAACGGGTGCTTTGGCTAAAAGCAGTTTGTGTTGGAATGCCTGCAGGGCCCGCTAAGTAGCGTTGTTTTGCAACGTCGTTATTACCGCGAACAATATCCCATGTAACGATAGCCTCGCCCATTGTTGTACTATGCACAGTAGGCAACTCAGTGTGTACTAATCCCCCTTCGGCTAATTCTGCAAGGATACTAAACACGCCGCCTGCGCGATGCACATCTTCCATATGATACTCAGGGGTAGCTGGCGCAACTTTGCATAAGTTTGGGACTTTGCGTGATATACGATCAATATCACTCATGGTGAAATCCACCTGACCCTCATGCGCTGCTGCTAACAAATGCAATACCGTGTTAGTTGACCCACCCATGGCAACATCTAAGGTTATAGCATTTTCAAATGCGGCTTTACTGGCAATTGAACGTGGTAAAGCAGATTCATCATCTTGTTCATAATAGCGTTTAGCAAGATCAACAATGGTACGCCCCGCCTCTAGGAACAGCTCTTTACGATCCGCATGGGTGGCTAATAATGAACCATTTCCAGGTAGTGACAAACCCAAGGCTTCCGTTAAACAATTCATTGAGTTGGCAGTAAACATACCGGAACACGAACCACAGGTTGGGCATGCACTACGCTCGACTCGATCGACGTCTTCGTCACTTACACTCTCATCTGCCGCCAGCACCATAGCATCAACCAAGTCTAACTTAACGTCTTTACCTGCTAGCTTTGTTTTGCCTGCTTCCATCGGCCCGCCTGAAACAAAAATCACCGGGATATTTAAACGTAAAGAAGCCATCAACATGCCCGGCGTAATTTTGTCACAATTAGAAATGCAGACAATGGCGTCAGCACAATGTGCATTGACCATATATTCAACTGAGTCAGCGATAATCTCACGGGAGGGTAAACTATACAACATGCCACCATGTCCCATAGCAATGCCATCATCAACAGCGATAGTATTAAACTCTTTTGCCACACCCCCAGCCTTCTCAATTTCGCGCGCAACTAGCTGACCCATGTCTTTTAAATGGACATGACCTGGCACAAACTGTGTAAAGGAGTTAGAAACAGCAATAATTGGCTTGCTAAAATCCTCATCTTTCATGCCAGTTGCACGCCACAAAGCACGTGCTCCCGCCATATTACGACCAGCAGTAGAAGTTCTTGATCGATACACAGGCATTGTTACTCTCCAAACATGGTGCATAATTTCTATGCTATTCAACTATAAAACAGCGGCGGTTACACCATGAATTTTACACGATCTTTGCCAATTTGCCCTGATTACGTTAAAAGAACAATATGAAAACAACCAATAAACCCACCATTTCAAACAATAATGCCACCACTACCAGCTGGTTTCGTGATGCTGCACCCTATATTCATGCGCATCGTAATGCTACCTTTGTTATCGCCTTTGATGGTGAAACAATTGCTTGCCCAAATTTTGATAATCTAATCCATGATCTTGCTTTGTTAAATAGTCTAGACATTCGCTTAGTCATAGTATTTGGTGCCCGACCTCAAATTGAACAGCAATGTCAGGCACAAAATATTGCCGTAAATTATCACCAAGGCCTTCGTGTAACCGATGAGGCTAGCTTAAAAGTTGTCAAATCGGTTATTGGCAAATTACGTATTGAAATAGAAGCCAAGCTTTCATTTAGCTTGCCGCATACGCCCATGGCCGATGCCCAAATTCGTTGCACCAGTGGCAATTGGATTATAGCGCAGCCTATTGGTATAAAAAACGGTATTGATCTCGGCAATACTGGTAAAGTACGTCGTATTGATAGTCACGCTATTTCTCAACAACTTGATCAAGGTAATATCGTGGTGTTATCACCACTTGGCTATTCACCGACAGGCGAAGTATTTAATCTTTCAGCTGAATCCATTGCCACCGCTACCGCATCAGCATTGGCAGCGGATAAATTACTTTTCATTGGTGAGACCCCTAACAACTTAGCGCGCGAACTCACGCTGGAACAAGCTGAAAATAGCGCTCAAGCGAACCATCACCCACTGAATGCGGCAATCGAAGCCTGCAAGGCAGGTGTGCAACGTATTCATCTATTAAGTCGCAGGCTTGATGGTGCATTATTACAAGAGCTGTTTAGTCGAGAGGGTGCTGGCACATTAATTAGCGCACATGCATTTGAGTCTACCCGCCAAGCCAGCATTGAAGATATCAGCGGCATCTTGGCACTTATTCAACCATTAGAAAGTAGCGGTGTGCTCGTTAAACGATCACGTGAACATTTAGAAATGGAAATCAGCCGCTTTACTGTAATGGAGCGTGATGGCTACGTTATCGCATGCGCAGCACTGTATCCCTATGCAGAAAATAATCTCGGTGAACTGGTTTGTCTGGCCGTAGCCAATGACTATCAAAATCTAGGTCGTGGCAAGCATTTACTGACTATCATTGAATCACAAGCCAAGCACGCAGGGTTTACGGAATTATGCTTGCTGACCACGCAAACCACACACTGGTTTGTTGAGCAGGGTTTTAAAGCCGCTGAGATAGACGATTTGCCAGTTGCAAGGCAAGCATTATATAACTACCAGCGCAATGCCAAGGTTTTCAAAAAAACCTTGCGCTAGCGCTGTATTTTTCTCTGATTATCTATGCGTTTTTTATAGTCAGGAAATAGTAACGGTGCTAGCTCGTGCAACGCTTTTTCATAAACTCGCCGTTTGAAAAATACAATTTCCTTAGCTGGAGTCCAGTAATCTACCCAGCGCCAATCATCAAACTCAGGTTTAGCATAGCCATCAAGTTTCACATCGGCTTCATCACCAATAAAACGCAATAAAAACCAGCGCTGCTTCTGACCGATACACATCGGTTTATTACCTTGGCGCAGATAACGTTTTGGCAAACGATAGCGCAACCAACCGCTGGTCACACCAATCACCTCAACATGCTTAGGCGCTAAACCCACTTCTTCCATCAGTTCACGATACACAGCTTGCTCTGGCGTTTCTTCCGCTTTGATGCCGCCTTGCGGGAATTGCCACGAGTCATGTTGCGCACGTTGCGCCCACAACACTTGGTTATGTTGGTTGCAGAGAATAATCCCCACATTAGGTCGAAACCCATCTTTATCAATCACAGTCCTTAATCTCTCGTTAGAAAAACTGTTTTTCTAACGTCATAATTGTTCAATACCGCCTAGATTAGACAATGCACTCGCAGTATGCAATGGATTTTAGATTATAATTAGATTTTCACTTTAGATTTTAGACGTAAATACTATGGCTTTAGCAATTTTTGATTTAGATAACACCTTACTCGCGGGCGATAGCGATTATTTATGGGCTGAGTTTTTAGTTGAACAAAACATTGTTAACGGTGATGCCTATCAGCAAACCAATCAAGACTTTTACGATCAATATCTGGCGGGAACAATGGATATTTTCGAATTTCTTGCCTTTCAGCTCAAACCGCTTGCAGACAATTCAATGGCTGAATTGCTCGTTTGGCGTAAACAGTATCTACAACAAAAAATTGAGCCTATTATTTTAGATGCTGGACGCAAACTGATTGCTCACCATCAACAACAGGGTGACACCACGTTAATTATTACGGCAACCAATAGTTTTATTACTGC
>CAYTAM010000038.1:0-7268 GCA_964435685.1 uncultured Methylophaga sp.
TCCGTCCATGGACATATGCGTTGCTCTACTAAGTTACATCCATGTAACGATGCATACTTTCCATCTATGGAGGGAAACAACTACCGCACCACTCTGAAGGATAACATCTAAGATGCCGGTTTGTTTTAATGATGTCTTCCCTAAAGTATGGATGGCTATAAGCTCTATTCTCTCCCGCTCTAGATGTTGATAATGGCTCTGTCGCTATAGCTCGTGACTGCTACAGTTAGATAGTAGCACAGTTAGGCGTCATACTTATTTTAGGAGGAAAGACATGGGGAATAATATGAGAGGAAAAGAAAAGAGCTGGATGTCGATAGTTGGCTCAGCTGTTTTGCTGAGTTCTACCTTTGGTTTATTGGGTTCAGGCGTTGTGTCTGCCAATGATAAGCTGGTTAAAATGCAAGACAGTGAAGCTAACTGGGTGATGCAGGGTAAAAGGTATGCAGCAGGCAACTTTGTTGGCGCAAAACAGATCAACAGAAAAAATGTGCAAGATTTGCAAGTAGCCTGGAGTTTTTCATCGGGTGTTCTAAGTGGTCATGAGGGAACACCATTGGTTATAGGTGATATGATGTATCTTCATTCACCTTTCCCAAATAACACCTTTGCGATTAACTTGAATAATCCTAGTGAAATTGTCTGGGAACATAAGCCCAAGCAAGATCCTGCTGCGCGAGCAGTGGCGTGTTGTGATGTGGTTAACCGTGGTTTGGCATACTGGCCTGGAGATGACAAATTACCACCTATGATTATAAAAAGTCAGTTAGATGGTCATGTTGTTGCCTTGCATGCGGACACAGGTGCAGTGCATTGGAAAGTTGAAGTAGGTGATATTAGTGTTGGTCAAACCCAAACGCAAGCACCTTTTGTTATTAAAGACATGGTGATTCAAGGTTCGTCAGGTGCAGAATTGGGTGTTCGTGGTTATTTATCAGCGTTTGATATCCATACAGGTGAAATGGTATGGAGATGGTATGCAACTGGTCCCGATTCAGAAGTTGGCTTACATAAGGATTTTAATAAACATAATCCACATTTTGGTGGAGCAACAGACCTAGGTATGAGAACTTGGGAAGGTGATGCGTGGAAAATAGGTGGTGGTACTAACTGGGGTTGGTATGCTTATGATCCTGAGTTGGACATGTTCTACTACGGTTCGGGTAACCCTGCACCATGGAACGAAACTATGCGTCCAGGCGATAATAAATGGACAATGACCATTTGGGGACGAGATGCTGATACTGGCTTGGCCAAATTCGGTTATCAAAAAACACCTCATGATGAGTGGGATTTTGCTGGTGTTAATCTGATGATGTTGTCTGAGCAAAAAGACAAAAATGGCAAAATGCGTAAATTGCTGACACATCCTGATCGTAACGGCATCGTCTATACCTTGGATCGTGAAACTGGTGACTTAATTTCAGCGGATAAGATGGATGATGCTGCTAACTGGCTGACACATGTTGATATGAAATCAGGTCTACCTGTTCGTGATCCAGAATTCAATACCCGCATGGGTCATCGTTCACGTGATGTTTGTCCTTCGGCGATGGGTTTCCACAATCAAGCCAAGTCTGGATATGACCCTGAACAAGAACTGTTTTTCCTAAGTCTAAACCATCTATGTATGGATTGGGAACCGTTCATGTTGCCATACCGTGCAGGTCAGTTCTTCGTAGGTGCAAACGTATGGAGTTTCCCTGGACCTAAAGGTGATCGCGAGAGTGGTCTTGGTTCTGGTCAGATTAAGGCCTATAACGCTATTACTGGTGAGTTTGTTTGGGAAAAAATGGAAAAATTCTCTCTTTGGGGCGGAGCAACGCCTACAGCAGGCGGTTTAGTATTTTACGGTACGCTTGATGGCTTCCTTAAAGCACGTGATTCAGCTACTGGTGAATTACTGTGGAAATTCAAACTGCCATCAGGGATGATAGGGCATCCAATGTCATATACCCATAACGGCATTCAATATATTGCTATGAATTATGGTGTAGGTGGTTGGCCTGGAGTAGGTCTGGTCTTTGACTTGCAGGATCCATCAGCTGGTCTGGGGGCGGTAGGTGCATTTAGAGAGCTTGCCCGTCATACCCAAATGGGCGGTGGAACTATGATCTTCTCCCTTGATGGTAAGGGTCCATTTGATGATCTGAGCCTTGGTGAGTTTGAAATGTAATCAACACGATAAGACGTAAGTATTATCACGTTTTATTGTTGTGACTGGCTGGCAACATACGATGTGTTGCCAGCCCTTTATTTAAGAGAGTATACCGAATGAACAAAAGTAATAAACCTAGGGGCAGATCTACTGCTAAATATGGACTGTTAGTTGCTATAGCATTAATAATAATGTCGATATCACCTGCTCAGGCAACACTGCCAGATACATTGCGTGTTTGTGCTGCCAGCAATGAACTGCCGTATTCAAATAGTGAGCAACAAGGCTTTGAAAATGCGTTGGCTCAGGTGCTGGCAGAAAGCATGGCGCTTCCTCTGGAATTTGTATGGTCAGATAGGCACGCTATTTTTCTGGTCACCGAACATCTGCTGAGAAATGAGTGTGATGTTGTGATGGGGGTTGACACTGGTGATGTACGAGTAGCCACTAGTGAGCCTTATTATAAAACGGGTTATGTATTTGTTTACCGTGCTGATAAAGGACTTGATATAACAAGTTGGCATAGTCCAGATCTGCAAACTTTAGATAGATTTGTTATTGTTCCAGGATCACCGTCAGAAGTGATGCTAAGAGAGGTAGGCAAGTTTGAAGGTAACTTCAATTACACAAAATCATTGGTAGGTTTTAAATCTATTCGTAATCAATACATCCGTGCAACATCGCAAAAACTTATTAATGAGATCAAATATGGTGGAGGTGATATTGCTCATTTATGGGCACCAGAAATTGCTAGGCATGTACGTGATGCAGATACGGATTTGGAAATGCACATGTCTCAACAACAGCATACACTGAAAAATGGCGATGTTGTGACTCAGCATTATCAACAATCTGTAGCGGTTCGTTTGGGAGATGATGCCTTGCTGGCAGCTATTAATAAAGGTCTCGCTAGCGCGGAGCAAAAAATCAATAGGATCCTGCAAAAAGAAGGCATTCCTTTACTTTAGTATTATTAAACGTTTCATAGTAGGGTGAATTATGAAAATAAAAAAAAGAGTATATCTTCTGGTTATGGTTTTGCTTGCAAGTCTAATTCCGGTAATGGTTGCTGCGGAAATAGTATTTCGTAACGGGCTTACAGGGGCACCGATTGATTTTTCCTTTGGTAAAAAAGGCGAAGAAACAGAGGCAGTTACACATTTTATGGCGACAGGCGAGAACATCTACAACCAAGATGAAGGTGGTGTTAGAGCTGGAGCAGATCTGTATCTTACGACATGCTCTGGCTGTCATGGGCAGCATGTCCATGGCGGAATGGGTCCTGCATTGGGTGATTCATTTTGGTCTTACCCATTGGGCAGAACGGATAAAGGTCTGTTTGAACTTATTTACGATGGTGCCCGAGCCAGTATGGGACCGCAACGTAATCAGCTCAGTATTGATGAAATGCTCAAGGTTATGTCCTACATACGAAGTATTTATTGGGGTGAGCCAGAATACGCTTTGTGGCTTAGTGAAGAACAGCGTGTCAATTTAGTGCCGGCAGAAATGCCAGCAGATTTTAGAGAAGCACTCGAAAGAGATGCCGCAAGGAAGGAGGCAGCGGCAACACGAGCAAAGGCTGACAGCGAGAAGGCAGCGCTCGAGGCGCTAGAAAAATGACACACAAATTTAATGGGTAACACCATTATGTAAAGCAATGTATTGCTAGTTATGCATTCTTAAATCTAGCAAACATTATTGTAGTTAAAATAAAAGAGGGGTATAAAATGAAAAAAATTAAAATATTGACCGTAACAGGAGCAGCAGTAGCAATGATGTTTGTTTTTGGTTCTACTGCAATGGCTTATGATGGCACCAACTGTTCGGAACCGGGTATGTGCTGGGAAGCGAAACCAGGTTTTCCTGATAAAATAAAAGGATCTAAATTTGATCCAAAACACAGTAAAACTGAACTGGGTAAGCAAGATATCGCTATGTCTGCTATGGAGGAGCGTAACGCAAAACGCGCTGCAAACTTCAAAAAAACAGGTAAATGGGTATATTAATTTAAACCAACAAGAGGTTTGCTAGGCAAGCTCTGATTAAGTCTGGATCGAACAAATTGCGAAATGTTCTTATTATTTGACTCCTCCCTGTGCCTCACCCCTTCGGGGGCTGGCATTAAAATTACGTTCTTTGGTTAGTGAACGCGGTACATGTGTGTGCTACTTCTCGCTCCTGGCGAATTTTCAAGGGGTGGAGCGCATGTCATAGCAGGGCTGAAGTTTCACAACGAAGCAGTGCATTTAATCGCAAGGTACCGTCCGTACGACATGGATGTCGTGTTTACCAGCCCAAGGATGTACTTAATCAGAGGTTTGCCAGCAAGACAGGCCTCTTTATTTTACCTCCACTCCCTCACTCATAAAGTAATTACACTATGAACACGATATCTAATACCGATAGCTTGCTGACTGATTGGCATCAGCGAGCTACTAATTTGGGAAATAATATTAACCTTGCGATCCTGGGTCAAGAAAAGATCATTGATTTAATCGTGATTTCCATATTCTGCCGCGGACATATACTGCTTGAAGGTGATATTGGCGTAGGAAAAACAACACTACTGCGAGTGGCTGCAGAAAGCTTAGGCGGTAGCTTCGAGCGTGTCGAAGGCACCATTGATCTTATGCCTCATGATTTGATTTATTACACGCATATTGGCAATGACGGAAAGCCCGCGGTCAGTGAAGGCCCCTTGCTTAAGCATGGCAAGCAAATGTCCATATTTTTCTTTAATGAAATCAATCGCGCCCGACCTCAAGTTCATTCTTTATTGTTACGGGTGATGGCTGAGCATAGCGTTAGCGCTTTTAATAAAACATTCTCGTTTCCACATTTGCAAGTTTTTGCTGATCGTAACCGTATTGAAAAAGAGGAAACCTTTGAATTACCGGCTGCTATGCGCGATCGTTTTATGATGGAGCTGCATATAGAACAGCCTAAGGTAGAATCTCAGCTAAAAGAATTAATGTTTAATACACGCTATCACGATGTAGATAAGTTGGTCGATTCTGCCGATAAAGCCATTGTACCTTTCAACGAATTGAATAATATCGCGGCAGAAATTCAAACATCCATCCATACCAGTGAAGTTATTCAGGACTATGGTTTTCATCTATGTCAGGCCTTAAGAAGACCGCAAGACTTCAATATCAAAATCAGTGATATTGTCACTGAAAAACTGGTGTTGGGTGGTATGGGGCCTCGTGGGATTAGTTATATGGCACGTGCCGCCCGTGTCAATGCTTGGCTAAATCAGCGTAACAGTGTTATTCCTGAAGATTTCCACGTGATTATCCGCGCTATCAGTAAGCATCGCATATTTATCAACCCAATCTATAACTATAATAGTGAAGCGATAGTAGCAGAGTTGATTAGTGGCGTACTCAATACCGTCCAGTCGCCATGATTAGCTACCACCAACAAAACTACATATTTGATTATAAAACTCCTTTCATCCTCAATGCATTGAGAGATGGTGAGCATAAAAGTAAGCGACAGGGACTTGGCAGTGATTTTTATAAAAAGTCACTATTTTTAGCTGAGCCTAATCCTGCCAGGATTGATCTGGCCAGCACGGTTAAAGATCCTTTTCAATCACTTTATGTCCGCAGTTACCGCCAACGCAGTAAGCTGGATGTGATAGCGTTAATAGATGGTTCAGACTCAATCAACATTGCTAATAAACCAGAGTTAGTCGCGCTTTGTGAGCACAGTATTGTGCGTTCGGTTGCAGCTAGAAATGATAATTACCAAGGCTTTCTGCTTAGCCATACTATTAAACCGATTAATGATGCTGATCTTATCGGCGCGCATTTTTCCTCGGCAACAAGCAACCATAATTATGATATTGCTCAGGCATTTGATAATGTTGATCATTTGCTACCAGAACGACGGGCGCTTATTTTTATTATTTCAGATTTTCATTGGTCTACAGAAAAGCTAAAACAAACATTCAACACATTATCCGGGCATTATCTGGTGCCGATAGTTATCTGGCTTTCGGCAGAATATCAAGACTTTCCTGCTTGGCGTTTTGTGCAAATAATGGATTCCGAAACTGGGCAGCGTCGGCTTATTTTTGTTACTAAACAGCAAAAACAACAGATTGATGCTACTTTTACTGACAGGAAAATCTATCTTAATAATTTATTTCAGCAATTTAATAGTCGAGCTTTCTGGATGATTGACCGCTTCTCGGCACAACAAATAAGCGAGTTTTTCCATGGCGTTACCAAATAACAATGCTTAAATGCCGCATTATTACCTTTTGTATTGCATTGATTGTTGCGGGACAGTTGATAGCCAGTGATAATAGTATTGGTATCACCAAACAGTCTCTAGGCAGAGATTTTGGCGTATTAACCGGTGATATTATTGAGCATCACTACACAGTAAATGTGCCCGCCAACTTTAGATTATCTCCCGCTTCTTTACCAGCAAAAGGTGAATTGAATTACTGGTTACAATTGGTCAATACACAGCATCAACAAACCTTTGTGGACGCCACGGTAAGACAATATCACTTGCAGTTTACCTTTCAGACATTTTATGCGCCGCTGACTGTCAAATCACTTAGCATACCGCAATTAGCAATAAGTTTTAATGCCACTGACAGTGACAAGATCGAACAGTTAACCATTCCAGAGTGGCAATTTTCCATGTCGCCGCTAAAAGAAATAGCACTACGTGGCATAGGTGCCAATAAAGTAAATCAGGCTTTTATGAAGCCGGCGCTTACGCCAATGTTGATAGCAACTGAAAAGTTACAACGCCAGCTATTAATGCTCGCCATTATCACTACATTAACAATATTAATTTGGGCGATACTAAGAGGTTATTTATTTAAATTTTCACGATCACCATTTCAACTGGCGTATCGTCAAGTCAATAAATTAAAAACACATAAAAAAAGATTGCCAATCCATTTTCATCAAGCGCTGCAAATCGTCCATCAGGCATTTAACAGCAAAGCTAAACAGGCGCTGTTTTTTCATCAAATAGCAGATTTTATCCAGGCACATCCTGAATTCTTGGCATATCAGCAGCAGATAGTTAGTTTCTATCAGCTATCAACTGATACACTTTATGCTGAACATGCTGA
>CAYTAM010000038.1:7368-10098 GCA_964435685.1 uncultured Methylophaga sp.
ATGCTGAACATGCTGACAGCCAAAACAGTTTTGATCAACTGTTAGCATTATGCCGCCAACTGGCTGGAGCAGAAAGGTTAGCGTTGAAAAAATGATGAATTTTGCTTTCAGCCAACCTTGGTTCCTGATATTATTACTATTGGGCTTATTAGCCTTTACAGGCAATATATTCCATCGCAGATCTGCCAGTTGGAACCAGTTAATACCACAGACTGGCACCACTAAATGGCTAGATTTAACAATCAAAATAATAGGGTTACTAGCCTTTTTTAGCCTGACTTTAGGCTTGGCAGGTCTTTATCAAACTGAGCATACATTTGAGAGAAAAGGCACCGGTGCGCATATTATATTTGTGCTGGATCGTAGTAAAAGCATGGATGAAACTTTTGGTGGGAAAGTAGCTGACCAAGATACCCCGTCTAAGGGCCTAGTTGCTCGAGATCTACTTTCACTGTTTGTTGATAAGCGACCTCATGATCTGTTTGGTGTGGTCGGATTTAGTACCCAGCCCTTTTTTATCAGCCCGCTAACAGAAAATAAATCAGCGACACAGGCTGCGATTAACAGTTTAGCCAGCCCGGGTTTGGCATTTACACATGTCCAAAAAGGCTTAGTGATGGGGCTCAGTTATTTTAAAGACCAGCCCTATACCGGTTCACGGGTCATCGTATTGGTCTCTGATGGTGCAGCCACTATAGATCATCGATCCCAAAGGGTTTTGCGTGAATGGTTTCAGAGCTATCGAGCCAGTTTATACTGGCTATTTTTGCGTACTGAGGGCGGCCTTGGCATTACTTCAGAACCTGCAACATCCGCAGAGGATAAACCTAGAATTATGCCAGAGCGCCACCTGAATAAATTTTTCCAGACATTGGGTGTTCCTTACCATTCCTTTGAAGTGGACACACCAGAATCGTTGCAGCAGGCTCTTTCTAGGCTTGATGAGCTAGAGAATGCACCACTGGTTTATAATGAACTTATTCCTCGTAATAGCTTGACACAGCTTTGTTATTTTATTGCGCTGCTATCCGTTTTGACCTTGGTGGCTGTCAAAGCGCTGGAGGCCAGATAATGTTTATAAGTCGTATTCAGCTCATTTACCTATTTGCTATATTGAGCCTAATTATGTTGTTCTCACTTATTTATGGTGGTTATAAACTGTATCATTATCAGCAGATAAATCAACAGATCCAATTGCTAAGCCAAGGCGAATATGTGGATCCCTCAAGTCTGGATCTTAGTAGCGCTGAAGTTCTTATTGCCTATGCTGCTTTGCAAAATAAACTGGGTCTATTTGATCAGTCAGTGGAACTATATAGTCGTGCTGAGCGGTTTGCCAATAAGCAACAGCTAACACATATTTATTATAATCTTGGTAACCTCTATCTTACTGAAGCAATTGTACAAGCTGAAAAGACAGCTGTTGTTCGGGCGATCGCCATGGCAGATAGTGCTAAAAGCTTTTATCGTGCTGCGCTGACAAATCAACCAGATTTCTGGAAAGCTAAATTTAATTTTGAGGCAGCACAAAGACTGGCACGTGATCTTCCTCTCGGCCCTGTCAGGATTGGAGAAGAAGGGTCAGAAAGTAGCCCTGAACTTTGGTCTGCAATGCCAGGTTTTCCAGTTGGTTTACCTTGAGTGCTAGAGGTATGTATCGATGAAATCAATATGGATCCTAATTATAGCGGCATTGCTGTTAATCGGCGCTATATTACTGCCGCCGTTACCCTTTCTTGGTAAACAATATAATTATTTCTTGATGGTTGATATTACTCGCAGCATGAATGTACTGGACTATAGAAATGCCCAAGGCGATCCGATCACTAGGCTCGATAAAGTAAAATCGGATGTATTATCGGTTATCCAGCAACTGCCCTGTGGTTCACGTGTCGGACTAGGGATCTTCACTGAACGTACCCCCACTATGCTCTACAGTCCTATTGAAGTCTGTAGTGGCTATTCGGAATTGCGTAAAAGTATCAACAGTTTAGATTGGCGGATGGCTTGGGTGGCAGACAGTAATATCATTTTGGCGCTTTATAATTCTCTGCAATTAATGCATACCCTTTCTCTAGAGCACACTACACTAGTATTTTTTACTGATGGTCATGAAGCCCCTCCTGTGAACCCAAATACTGATCCTGGTCTTGCCGATCAACAATCAGGGGAATTTAAACCAGTTGTAAAAGGTATTATTATTGGAATGGGCGATCATGCATTAAGCCGGATCCCCAAGCATGATCAAGATGGTATTCAGGTAGGTTATTACACAGCTGAAGATGTGCCACAAGGTATTATGACGGGCTTATCAGTGAATCAAGGTGTTGCGGCAGGAATTGTTCCACATAACCCGCGTCACGTCCGTCGAGAACAGAAGGTGGATAGCACGGAGCACTTATCTAATCTGCGCGAAACCTATCTTAAGACTCTAGCTGAGCAGGCAAACCTGCATTATCATCATCTGCAATCATCATCAGGGTTATTAAATGTGCTCACCCATCAAGATTTTGTAGAACAACGCATTCAAAAAACAGACTTGAGTTATATTCCAGCTATGCTGGCGCTACTATTAATGATTCTGGCTTATTTGCCAGAGAGACTTTTTCGTCACTTCCGTAGCTTACCCAGTCAAGCTCCTAGTGTTACAGTCAGAGATCCATGATAATCTTGTGCTCAGCTCGACTGGGTAAGATCTCGGGGATGACATGTAAATTACGTAACTTGAAT
>CAYTAM010000039.1:0-9871 GCA_964435685.1 uncultured Methylophaga sp.
GAGCAATTGCCGAGGAGCATATTTTTTGTGCCTGCACATTGCGCCTTGCTCTGACTTCCTATTTTTGCCCTGAATCTTCACACATTGAATGATCACGGGTATATGTGCTTGTAAAGAAAAGGGGTTTTGCTGTTGTTGTCGCTCAAATGCTACTCGGCGATTTATTGCATACTTAATCGGCGTTAGCTTCCTCTGCTTGCGGATAAGTTTGCTTGCTAAGTTGTAAGCAAAGATCTTTCAGTTCACCAATAGTTGTTGTTGTAGAGGATGCATTCATTTGTTCTAGTAAACAGCTAGCCATAGAAAACGATGCAAGTACGGAGCCGGAAGACAATCCTGTTATTACTATCATTGCCGCTATTATTGCTTTCATCATCACTCGCTATGTTGATTGGCTTACTTCGAGTGCACTACACATTAAAGCGGAAATGCATTACATCGCCATCGTTGATAATATAATCTTTGCCTTCTAGGCGCCATTTACCAGCTTCTTTCGCGCCGGTTTCACCGGTGTATTTTACAAAATCATCATAGCTTACTACTTCTGCTCGAATAAAACCTTTTTGAAAATCGGTATGGATCACACCGGCACCTTCAGGTGCGGTTGCACCAATTTTAACGGTCCATGCTCGCACTTCTTGTACACCTGCGGTGAAATAAGTGTGTAAAGCCAATAGCGAATAACCATCTCGAATCACCCGATCTAAGCCTGGCTCATCTTGACCAATTTCATGTAAAAACTCTATTTTCTCGTCATTCTCTAATTCAGCGATTTCAGACTCAATTGACGCACAAATAGCGACCACTATGGCACCTTCTTGTTTGGCCAACTCAGTCACGCTATCAAGAAACGAATTATTTTCAAAACCATCTTCTGCTACATTGGCAATATACATTGTTGGCTTGATCGTTAACAGGTGTAGCTCGTTCAATAATGCTAATTGATCTTCATCTAGCCCCATACCTCGCACAGCCTTGCCTTCATTCAATACCGCACTCATTTTAATAAGTAGTTCTAGTCGAGCTTTGGCAACTTTATCGCCACCTTTGGCATCACGTGTTGTTTTGGTGATGGCTTTATCAACACTTTCTAGATCAGCTAGCGCTAACTCGGTATTAATCACTTCAATATCATCAAGAGGTGAAATTTTATTGGCTACATGAATAACATTGTCATCTTCAAAACAACGCACTACATGTGCAATGGCATCTGTTTCGCGGATATTGGCTAAAAATTTATTGCCTAAACCTTCACCCTTAGAGGCACCAGCAACAAGACCTGCAATATCTACAAACTCCATTGTGGTTGGCAGTACACGTTCTGGCGATACAATTTCAGCTAATACATCCAGTCTAGAATCAGGCACAGGCACCACTCCAACATTAGGTTCAATTGTGCAAAATGGATAATTTTGCGCCTCAATACCTGCCTGCGTTAATGCATTAAATAAGGTTGATTTGCCTACATTGGGCAGACCCACGATGCCACATTTAAATCCCATGATATTTCCTATTGTGAATGTAGCCAGTTCATGGCTTTTTCTAAATCGTCTGCTACAACATCAGCCAAAACTTTTAATGAATCATCTAGTGCATTTTTAATCATGTGTAGATCAGCTGGTGATGGTTTACTGAGCACATAATCAGACACATTTCGACCGTTACCGGGGTGATCAATACCTAATCTGCACCGTAGAAAGTCTTTCGATCCCATTTGGGCAATGATGTCACGCAAACCATTATGTCCGCCATGCCCACCGCTTTTCTTCAATCGTGCAGTACCAGCCGGTAAATCAAGATCATCATGAACAACCAGAATGTTGGACGGGGGAATTTTATAAAAGTTGGCTAATGCTGTAAGCGATTGACCACTGCGATTCATAAACAGTAAAGGTTTAAGCAGAAATAGCTTATTGCCTGAAAGTTGGCACTGAGCCAACTGCCCATGATATTTATTATCAACAGAAAATGTGATATTCATCTCATCAGCCAGTTGATCCAGCCACCAAAACCCAACATTGTGTCGGCTGTGTTCATATTGAGGACCAGGATTACCTAAGCCGGCGATTATCCAGTTAGTCATTAGATCCTCAGCGGTGATTACTAATCTTCAGTCGCTTCTTCAGCATCGTCAGTACCCGCATCAGCATCAGTATCTTCAACAACATCTTCTTCAACTTCAGCCACTACACGAGGGGTATGGATGTTCACAACCGCTTGATCATAAGCGGAACGCTCACCTTCTTCTAAATGCTCATCTTTACTATGTGATAATGCTGTTAATGTTACACCTTCTGGTAATATCAATTCTGACAGGTGGATACTTGCATCTAGCTCCAACTCTGAAATATCTAACTCAATATACTCAGGCAAGTCTTTTGGTAAACAGGCGATTTCAACGTCCGACATTAAGTGGGAAATTGCACCACCTTGTTTAACACCTGGCGCAACATCTCCACCAATAAAATGTAACTGAACCGTCATCGTCATGACTTGTTTAGCATCAATACGTAAAAAGTCAGCATGGATGATTTTCACATCACTTGCAGGGTGGCGTTGCAAATCTTTTAATACCACTTTGCTTTTGTTGCCATCAACTACCAATGTAAGAATATGCGCATAGAATGCAGATTCTTCAAGGTGGCGGATAAACTTGTTATGATCCAATGTTAATGATACTGGCGTATCATTACCGCCATACATAATAGCTGGCACTTTGCCCGCATGACGTAGGCGGCGGCTCGCACCTTTCCCCGCGTCAGTACGTAGTTCAGCTTGAACTTCAAATAAATCTTTCATTTTTCTCTCCAAAATCATGAACACCAAAGTATCCATTAAAAATGCCGCCTTTGGGCGGCTAACACTGCCTCCCTTGCGACCAGAGAGACATCAAAAATAGCCTAAGCTACTTAATCCATATATAAAGAGCTTACGGACTCTTCATTGCTAATTCTAAACATCGCTTCAGCAAGCATTTCGGCAATACTTAACTCCCGAATTTTGCCACATGCTTTTGCGTGTTGTTGTAGTGGAATAGTATCGGTGACCACCAACTCATCCAATACGGAACCTTCAATATTATCAACAGCAGACCCTGATAAAACAGGGTGGGTGCAATAGGCTACAACACGCTCTGCACCTTTATCTTTTAATGCCTCTGCTGCAGCACACAGTGTGCCTGCCGTATCAACCATATCATCAATTAAAATACATGCTCGCCCTTTAACATCACCAATGATATTCATTACTTTAGCGACATTGGGCTTAGGCCGGCGTTTATCAACAATAGCCAATTCTACATCTAGTAACTTGGCTAATGCGCGGGCACGCACCACACCACCAATATCAGGTGAAACAACGACTAAATCTTGAAGCTTCTGCTTCCAAATATCACCTAATAAAACAGGTGAGGCATACACATTATCAACCGGGCAATCAAAAAAACCTTGAATTTGATCGGCATGTAAATCAATGGTTAACACTCTATCGGCACCAACACCGGTTAACATATTTGCAACCACTTTAGCGGTTATGGCAACACGGGCAGAACGTGGGCGACGATCTTGTCTAGAATAGCCAAAATACGGTATTACCAACGTGATCCGTCTGGCCGAGGCACGACGAATAGCATCCGTCATCACCATTAGCTCCATTAAGTTATCATTTGCCGGCATGCATGTCGGCTGAACAATAAATACATCTTTACCACGGACATTATCTAAAATCTCAACCATGATTTCGCCATCACTAAATGACTCTACCGTGGCTTTGCCTAAAGGCACATTGAGAAATCTCGCGATTTTTTGTGATAATTCACGATTGGCATTACCAGAGAACACCATCATGCTGTTATCAGAGGTGCGTTCTTGTAATTGCAGTAATCTATTTTTGCTCACAGTAAATGCGCCGAGGTCTTGTCAAACAAAAAAAATGGCTGGGGTACCAGGATTCGAACCTGGGAATGCAAGGATCAAAACCTTGTGCCTTACCGCTTGGCGATACCCCAACAGAAAACTTATTTTATACCCGTTATCATCTTGCAACAATATTATGCGCTCATTTTGCGCATTGTGTGAGCGGTGACACATTGCACCCTTTGGCGACAAAACCTTGCCAAATTTCTGGCAACATCGCTAATACCTGCTGCGCTTGCTGCTGACTTTCAAAGTCAGCAAAAACACAGGCCCCGGTCCCCGTCATTGCTGGTGAACCATATTGTGACAACCAATCCAGCGCTTCGGCGACAGGTGGATACGCTTTTGTTACTACGTCCTCACACACATTGCTACCCTCCCCCGAAAGGAAGCGCGATATTGTGATAGATCTACAGTCTCTAGTCAATTGTGGCGATGCAAATATTTCTGCGGTTGACACATGGCAGTTTGGCACAATGACCATATACCAAGGCTCAGGCGGTGATATGGCGACCAAGTCTTCCCCTATTCCCTCAGCCCAAGCGGCATGACCGTGAATAAAAACAGGCACATCTGCGCCCAAGTTCAACCCTATTTGCGCTAGTTGTTGTTTTGATAGTTGGCAGTCCCAAAGTTGATTTAATGCTATTAAAGTGGTGGCAGCATTTGAGCTTCCACCGCCTAAACCACCGCCCATAGGTAACTTTTTATCGAGGACAATCAATGCGCCCTTATTCATTCCAGAAGCGTGTTGCAATAGCTTTGCAGCTCGGACGATCAGATTGTCATCATGTGCAACACCTTCTATCAGTGTCAACAGTTGAATTTCATTATCAAAGGTATGCTCAAATGATAGGGTGTCACAATAATCTAAAAACTGGAATACCGTTTGTAACTCATGGTAGCCGTCGTTGCGCTGTCCTGTAATATGCAAGAATAAGTTAATTTTTGCTGGCGCAAGCCATACGGTCATGGGTTTTTCTTCCATGAGGTAATGACTAAACGTAAACTACGATCAGCTTGTGTAATAAAGATTTTAGAGGGTAACGAATACTGTTGGAAAGGCACGTAGCGTTTAAAGTCAATATTCCAACCTTGTTGCACCAAATGTATTATACGACCCTCTTCGTCATATTCAACCAGTTTAATTTCTGATTGTTGATAAGGTATCCCCCTAAGCCAATCGCGCAAAGCATCAATAGGTAATTGCACGCCTAATACCTCAGCAATTAACGCCTCAGCACTGGCTGAGTGTAATTTCTGACCATCATCCATCGTCATGGTTACATGCTTATCATTGCCTTCAATACTTACGCCGCCTTGGGCAAAAGGTCCTAATAAATGGATGTGGAATTCATCGTTATTTTGCTGCCAACGCAGACCTAGATTCCATGCCTCTTGTTTATTTCTAATAACTGTTCGGCCTTGGATCTTCCAGTTATTTAACTGTAATAATTCAAGCTGTCTTGCCTGCCATAATGCTTCAGGTTCAGTGTCAGGAAGGGTCTGCAAAAAAGGTACACAGGCAGTCATTGAGGTTAGCGCTGCCAATAATACAAGCTGTTTGAACATGCTACTGCCCAAAGCGATGTAGGGTTTCATTTAATAATTTATTCTCAGGCTCTTTTTCTGTCGCTTGTTGCCAAATCTTTTTGGCCTCCGCATGTTTGCCAAGTTGCCATAACACCTCACCCAAATGTGCCAATAACTCTACATGCGGATTTAGCGCAACCGCTTGCTTTAAATAATAGACGGCTTTTTCCAGATTGCCCAAGCGATAATAAACCCAGCCTAAACTATCTATATAAAATGCGTCATTTGGTTTTAGTGCCACCGCTTTTTTGATCAAAATTAAGGCTTCTTGGTGGCGATCTGTGCGATCGGTTAAGGTGTAGCCCAATGCATTGAGCGCCTGATGGTTATTAGGATCTTTTGCTAAAATGGTATTCAAATCTTGTTCTAATACATCTAAGCGATCTAATGATTCCGCCACCATTGCGCGCCCGTACAATAAATCAAAGTTTTCGGTATTTTCTTTAAGTGCCTGCGTATATAGATCAAACGCGGCTGATTTTTTATTGCTCTCAATTAGCAATTGCGCTTCGAATAAATAAAAGTGGATCGCACGTTCTGGCTGTTCTTTTCGCAGTAGTTTTAAATAGGATCTTGCTTGGTCTAAGCCACCCGTATCGGCAAGCAAATTTATATAGCGGATCTGCGCAGAATTAAAGCGGTGACTATCTGCTGGCACCGAAGCAAACCAGATCAGTGCGGCTTCATTATCGTTATTTAACTCTTCAGCTAAACCCATAAAATAAGTAGCTTGTTTACTACGGTCGCCTAATACTACTAGCTTATGGAAATAACTTTTTGCTAGATCCGCATCCTGCTCTTCAAGTGCAAGTAGGCCTAAGGCGAAAATCACTTGTTGGTTTTCACCTTGCTCGGCATGTAATTCTTGGAAAACTGCTCGAGCCGGCGCTATTTTATTATTTTGCCCCAATAATTTAGCATAAGAAAACCGCACCGTGCTACTTGCCCCATCTTTGTTTGCTGCTTTTTTTAGAAGTGAAATTGCCTGTTTTCCCTCGCCTAGGTTTTGCAAAATTTCAGCTTTTAATACTAATGCCGCTTCACGATCCACTTGCTGTTTTAATACTTGCTCAATAGCAGATAAAGCATCATCGTAGCGTTTCGATAAATTTGCTAAACGGCTAAATGCAAATAAGGCTTCAGCATCATTGTTTTTATACAGCGTTAATTGCCTAATCACGTGCATAGCTTGGTCTGGACTGGCCAGTTCAATCAGATTATCCGCAATACGCGCTAAGTATTCTCTCGATTTTTCGGGCGATAATGCAAGTGCTTTATTAACTGCCGTTACCACGCCCTCAAAATCATTTTGTAGCATAAGAAAGGGGGCATGAGTGATATAAATCTCGGCATCATCTGGATCAACTTCTGCCCAGCGTTTTAGCGCACGGTCAATTCGCTGTTGGTCACGTGAAAAAATTGCAATTTCTGCTGATCGTCTAGCAAGAGATAAGGACTCTGTAACGGTTGATGCTCTATAATATAAATCAATGGCGGCGCCCACATGACCTCGCTGACCCGCTATTGCAGCCGCAGTAAGGTAATATATAAGCTCGGGAGTTAACGGTAGCGGCTCAACTTCAGGGTGGGCTTCAACCTCAACTTGGGCTTGCTTTACCACTTGAGGCTCAACGAGCTGTTCCTCTGCTTTCTGCACGGGCGTAGCCGCACAAGCTACAAGCACTAAGGGGGCACTAAACAGTGAGACCTGCTTAAAAAAATGAACTACACTTTTTAAAGAGTGTTGTAAAAATCTCATAAAAAACGATCCTAAAGCCTGACTTTGTTAGAATAGGCACTTTAATAATTTAATAGCTGTAGAGTTTACCAGCATTTAACGACGACTGAATATATGCAATTTGTCATCTATGGTATTAACCATAAAACAGCGCCAGTCCATATTCGCGAAAGAATCGTGTTTCACGACGATATTCTTGCCGAGGCGCTGAGATCTATAACACAGCATCCTAGTGTTATTGAAGCCGTTATTATATCTACCTGTAACCGTACCGAGATTTACTGCTCTATTGTGGACAATGAATCTGACAACATCATTAGCCCATGGTTGCATCAATTTTACCAACAGTCCGAAAACACATTAGATGAATTTCTCTATTGCCATCGAGGTAATGCAGCTATCAAGCATTTATTTCGTGTTGCATGTGGGCTGGACTCGATGGTATTAGGTGAGCCGCAAATTTTAGGCCAAATAAAAGCGGCTTATAGCCATGCTTTTAATCAGGGCTCTTTACAAAAAGTGCTTGACCGTTTATTTCAACATGCTTTTACTGTCGCCAAACAAGTGCGTACAGACACGTCCATTGGCAGCAGTCCAGTCTCAGTTGCTTTTGCAGCGGTGAGCCTTGCTAAACAAATTTTTAGCAAATTATCCGACTCCACTGCATTGTTAATTGGCGCAGGTGAAACCATTGATCTGGCTGCACGCCACCTTTATGACAACGGTATTGGTCGTATCATTATTGCCAACCGTACTATTGAACGGGCACATAATTTAGCCATGTCTGTAGAAGGCTATGCCATTAGCCTAGGTGAAATGCCTGCGCATTTACCCGAGGCAGACATTATTATTAGTTCAACAGCAAGTCAATTACCTATTCTGGGAAAAGGCGTGATTGAGCGCGCGCTAAAACAGCGCAAACGCCGACCGATATTTATGGTTGATATCGCCGTTCCACGCGATATTGAACCCGAAGTAGGTAATTTAGAAGATGTTTACCTCTACTGTGTTGATGATTTGCACGATATTATTGATGAAAACTTGCACTCCCGTCGAGAGGCCGCACAACAAGCCGAAGAAATTATTAATGCGCAAGTTGAACAATTTATGGCCTGGCTCCGCACCCAAGATGCTGTTCCAGTTATAACAGCAATAAGAGCGCGCGCAGAGCTAGAAAGTGAACGCTTACTTACAAAGGCAAAAAAGCAACTAGAACAAGGCCTGCCAGCAGAGCAGGTTGTCAGTGACTTGGCGCGCGCACTGACTAAAAAATTATTACATGAACCTAGTCGTCAACTGCATCGATCAGGCTTAGATATAGACAATAACTTAATTGAAGCGGCGCGTAGTCTCTTCAACCTACGAGATTAAAGGATATTTCTATCAATTCAAGAATTATTCTGCGAGTCTTCAAGACCCGCTCTTCGGGGCAATGCCAACAAGCTATGCTCTACGTTATAATTCTCATGAAGAGAAAAGAATTATGCCTTGATAATAGCTTTTTGGCATTGCCAGAATAATCCTTGAATTGATAGAGATACCCTAAGTGAAAGAATCAATTAAATATAAACTAGAAACCCTTGTTGAACGCCATCAAGAAATTGCTGGCTTACTTGCCGAGCCTGAAACCATGGTCGACCAAAATAAATTTCGGGAATTGTCACAAGAATATGCGCAGCTAGAGCCGGTTGTTAAAAACTTCACTGACTATAAAGCAAGCTTGGCCGCCATTGAAGATGCCAAAGAAATGCTCAAAGAAGACGATAAAGAAATGCGCGAAATGGCTAAGGAAGAACTAGCCGAAGCACAAGCTTCAGAAAAAGCATTAGAGATCACGCTACAAAAATTATTATTACCGAAAGATCCTAATGATCAACGTAATATTTTCTTAGAAGTGCGCGCCGGTACCGGCGGCGATGAAGCCGCATTATTTGCCGGTGATTTATATCGTATGTATAGCCGTTATGCTGAATCACGTAAATGGGGTGTTGAACTAATCAATGCACAAGAAAGTGAGCATGGTGGTTATAAAGAAGTGGTGATTAAAATTATTGGTGAAGGTGCTTTTTCACGATTAAAATTTGAATCTGGCGGTCATCGTGTGCAACGTGTACCCGAAACAGAGTCGCAAGGTCGCATCCATACCTCAGCCTGCACCGTCGCCATCATGCCTGAAGTCGATGAAATCGACCAAGTAGTCATCAACCCTGCTGATTTACGTGTTGATACCTTCCGCGCATCTGGTGCCGGTGGTCAGCATGTTAATAAAACGGATTCTGCTATTCGGCTCACTCACTTGCCCACTGGCATTGTCGTCGAATGCCAAGACCAACGCTCACAACATAAAAACCGCGCCCAAGCGATGTCGGTTTTAGCGGCGCGCATTATGTCAGAACAACAAGATAAAATCGATTCAGAGCAAGCCAAAACACGTAAACTACAAGTTGGCAGTGGCGACCGAAGCGAGCGCATTCGCACCTACAATTATCCTCAAGGTCGCATGACCGATCATCGCATCAACTTAACACTCTATAAATTAGCTGAAATTATGGGCGGTGATCTTGAACAGGTGATCGAGCCATTAATCAACGAATATCAAGCGGATCAACTGGCTTCTTTGGCTAGT
>CAYTAM010000040.1:0-9572 GCA_964435685.1 uncultured Methylophaga sp.
AATAAACATACCCTAATACTTAAATATAAATTAAGCACCTACATTATGCAGGTGCTTAATTTTATTTAGCTATCTTTTTTGTCCATTTTTTCTTTGAGCAAATCACCCAATGTAGTAGCACTCGCACTTGGTACATTTGAATATTCTTTAAGTGCTGCTGACTCTTCTTGGGAATCTTTCGCTTTGATAGATAGTGTCAATTTACGATCTTTACGCGAAACACCAGTAAATTTCGCTTCAACTTCATCACCTACTGCTAATACTTTGCTCGCATCTTCAGTACGCTCTTGTGCAATATCTGCAACACGAATATAGCCTTCAACACCCTCAGCTAAGTCAATTATTGCGCCGCGGGCATCCACCTCAGTGACCTTACCCGTCACAATACTACCACGTGGGTTTGCAGCCATATATTCTGAGAATGGATCATCTTGCATTTGTTTGATACCCAATGAAATACGCTCGCGCTCCGGATCAATAGCTAGCACTACCGCTTCGAGATCATCACCTTTCTTGTAATCACGAATAAGCTCTTCGTTATCTTCTTCCCATGAAAGATCAGAAAGATGAATTAATCCGTCAATATCGCCATCAAGACCAATGAACACACCAAAATCAGTGATGGATTTAATTGAACCAGAAACTTTATCACCCTTGTTATGCGTCATTGCAAACTCTTCCCACGGGTTAGATTTGCATTGTTTCATGCCTAATGAAATACGACGACGTTCAGCATCAATATCTAATACCATCACATCGACTTCATCACCTAACTGTACGATTTTAGAGGGGTGAACATTTTTGTTAGTCCAATCCATTTCAGACATGTGAACCAAACCTTCAACACCGTCTTCAATTTCAACAAAACAACCATAATCAGCAATGTTGGTAACTTTACCACGAATACGACTGCTGGCTGGGTAGCTGTCTGCAATTGTTTTCCAAGGATCGTCGCCCATTTGTTTTAGGCCTAAAGAAACACGTTCGCGTTCTTTATCAAATTTTAATACTTGAACTTCAATTTCATCACCAATAGTAACCACTTCCGATGGGTGCTTAATGCGTTTCCATGCCATATCTGTGATGTGCAATAAACCATCAATACCACCCAGATCAACAAAGGCACCATAATCAGTAAGGTTCTTAACAATACCTTTAACAACTTTATCTTCTTCAAGCGTTTCTAATAATGCTTCACGTTCAACACTGTTTTCTGCTTCCATAATGGCACGGCGAGAAACTACAATATTATTGCGAGGACGATCTAGTTTAATAAGTTTAAACTCAAGTGTTTGACCTTCTAAATGTGATGTATCACGAAGCGGACGCACATCAACTAATGATCCTGGTAGGAAAGCACGAATATTTTCTAGCTCAACGGTGAAACCACCCTTAACGCGGCCAGAAATAGTGCCGGTAATTGTTTCGTTTTCTTCAAATGCATGTTCTAATGTGATCCACGCTTCTGCTGCTTTCGCTTTTTCACGTGACAATTGGGTTGCACCGAAACCATCTTCTAATGTTTCTAAAGAAACATCCACCAAATCACCAATTTCAATGGTGATCTCACCCTTTTCATTGTAAAATTCTTCTACCGGAATAGCACCCTCTGATTTCAAACCAGCATTGACCATAACCACATCAGAACTAATACTAACTACCATACCTGATACAATTTTACCTGTTTGCATAGGTGTTGAATTTAAACTCTCTTCAAAGAGATCTGCAAAGCTTTCGCTCATTATTATTTACCTTAGTTCCAACATGAGACCTTTGCACGAAAGATATGACGGATAAAAATGGCTTGAATTTCCCATATTCCTCCTAAAAATTCGGTCAATAGCCCTGCTATTGCCCTTAATTTTTATGAAAAATCTGGGAAATTACGCTCATTTTTCTCTCGCCATACTCTCATGCAAAGGTCTCAACATATTGGAACCGCTCAAAAATACCTGACCACCTACTTAAATGGGCAGGACGTTAAAAAAACCTATTCTATCTATATATCAATAGGCACCAAATTACATATCACCGCATTTTGCCATAATATGTTTATATACATCTTCTATCCCTAATGCGCTAGAATCTAGCTGCAGGGCATCAGTAGCAGGCCGTAATGGTGCTACTGCTCGCTGACTATCCCGCACATCGCGCTCAGAGATATCCGCAATAAGGGCGGTTAGGTTACTCTCAATTCCTTTTTCTTTCAACTGCTTATATCTTCTTTGCGCTCGTACCTCGGCACTGGCTGTTAAATAAACTTTATGTTCAGCATCCGGAAATACCACCGTTCCCATATCGCGACCATCTGTTACCAAACCCGGAGCTTGGCGAAAATCATGTTGGCGATTGAGTAGTGCTGCGCGAACTAATGGCAGTGTAGCGACCTTTGAGGCGGCATTGCCCGCTTGTTCACTACGAATAACCGTGCTGACATCTTCACCTTCTAACATTACTTTTAGTGCGTCATCATCAACTGAAAATACTAAATCCAAATCTTGAGCGATTTCAGCTAACTTTGATTCATCTGCCAGATCGACATCATGTTTAATCGCTGCTTGCGCTAAAACACGATAGATTGCACCACTGTCTAAATAATGCCAGCCAAGTTTTTTTGCGACTAACTGCGCAATGGTGCCTTTGCCAGAGCCACTGGGGCCATCAATCGTTAATACAGGAACTTTACTCATTAATTTCTTCCAAATCCAGACCAACATCATTAGCTAACGCAACAAAGTTTGGAAATGATGTGGCCACATTAGCACAGTCATTAATCTGAATGGTGCCGCCCGCTTGTAATGCTGCAATTGCAAATGACATGGCAATGCGGTGATCATCATGACTTTCCACTTCACCACTGCCGATAATCCCACCATTAATAATAATTCCATCTATGGTCGATTGTGCCTCAATGCCTAAGATCTGCAACCCCTCTGCCATCGCTTGAATACGATCGCTTTCTTTCACCCGTAATTCTTGAGCACCGGTTAAAACTGTCTGACCTTCGGCACAGGCTGCTGCTATAAATAATGCAGGGAATTCATCAATGGCTAACGGTACTTGATCTTCAGGGATCCGGATCCCTTGCAGCGGGGCATATTGAATACGAATATCTGCAACAGGTTCACCGCCCGTCATTTTCTCATTCGATAAACTAATATCTGCTCCCATTAGCCGTAAAATAGTTATTACGCCAATACGGGTAGGATTAATACCTACATGAGTTAAGGTAAGATCAGAACCTTCTGATATAGCGGCTCCCACCATAAAGAATGTTGCAGAAGAAATATCTGCTGGCACATCGATATTGGTCGCCGTTAATTTGCCACCACCTTCAATAGAAACGGTATCGCCTTGCACATTAACCTGGTATCCCATACCTGCAAGCATGCGTTCAGTATGATCTCTAGTTGGCGCAGGCTCTGTTACCGTTGTCTTACCCTCGGCATACATTGCTGCTAATAAAATACAGGATTTCACTTGAGCACTGGTCATCGGCAAAGTGTAAGTAATACCTTTCAATTTATTGCCAGATTTAATCGTCAATGGTGGTTTGCCATCATTACTTTCAATCACTGCACCCATTTGAGTCAAGGGATCAGTTACGCGGCGCATAGGCCGACCAGATAAAGACTTATCACCCGTCAGCGTACTTTCAAAGTGTTGACCCGCAAGTAAGCCACTTAATAAGCGAATAGATGTACCTGAATTACCTAAATAAATATCATCTGTAGGTGCTGTTAAACCCTTCATTCCCACACCATGAATAGTTACTTTACCCTCATTAGGCCCTTCAATCTGCACACCCATAGCACGAAAACACGCTAAGGTGGCTAAGGCATCGTCACCTTCTAAAAATCCCGTAACCTCAGTGATACCGTCAGCTAAAGAACCCAACATGATTGCACGATGAGAAATTGATTTATCACCAGGCACGCGGATTGTGCCGTTAAAACGGCCACCAGGCTGAACTATATAATTCTTTTTAGACTCACTACTCACTACTAATTCAACTCCACTGCTAAATCTTTAATCTTCTGAAAACCGGGTGTCACGTGCTTGTTTAGCACGTTCAAATACTGTTTTCAGTGTCTCACCATCTTGATCTTCAATAGCTTGTTGTAATTGCTTTAAACCATGCTGATATTCTTTTAATAATGTTAAAATTGCATCTTTATTGCTTAAACAAATATCTCGCCACATCACCGCATCGCTCGAAGCAATCCGTGAAAAATCTTTAAAACCGCCGGCAGCATAGCGCAAAACCTCATCACAATCATCACGCTCAGCTAACATGCCCACCAAATTAAACGCTAAAATATGGGGAAGATGACTGGTTGCTGCCAATACAGCATCATGATGTTCAACATCCATATCAAACACTTCAGCACCGGTGTGTTGCCACATGGTTCGTACTTGTTTTAAAGCATTAATATTTGTTTCTGCAACGGGTGTCAGTATAACGCGGTGATGTTGATATAACTCTGCAAAGGCTGCACTTGGACCACTTTTCTCTGTACCTGCTATAGGATGACCTGGCACAAATTGGCTGAATTTATCCGCCAGTGCTTGTCTTGCCACCGTTACCACTTGTGCTTTAGCGCTGCCACCGTCAGTAATAATGGTATCAGAACTCACATGTTCGGCAAGTTCAGTTAATACTGTTGCCATCGCCGCCATCGGCACAGCAATAAATACCATATCGGCATCTTTAACCGCATCGGCAATACTTGCTGCTGCATGATCAATAATACCTAATTGCAACGCTTCCTCACGCACACTCGGCGTACGTGAATAGCCTATGACTTCAGCCACCATTCCTGCTTTTTTCAACGCCAATGATAAGGAACCACCAATTAAGCCCACACCAATAATAGCTAGACGATTAATCATAAAACCTCGCTCAAAGCATCAAGGAAACGTTGGTTTTCAGCTTTTAAGCCAATGCTAACACGAAGATGTTTCGGCAATCCGTAATTGGTAACAGGGCGGACAATAACACCTTGCTGTAGTAAATCAGCAAAGACTTGATCGCCATTTTTTTGTACATCAACCGTAATAAAATTACCCTTAGAAGGTATATAATTTAAATTTAAGACACCCAGACCGGCTATTAGCTGTTGCATTCCTGCATCATTCAACTGCCTTGTTTTCTCAATATAATCGTTATCTTGCAATGCAGCTGTAGCCGCCACCAAAGCAAGACTATTGACATTAAATGGTTGGCGAATACGGTTTAATAAATCTGCAACTTCAGGATGAGATAAAGCATAACCTACTCTTAACCCCGCTAAACCATAAGCCTTAGAAAAGGTACGAGTAATAATTAAATTGGCATATTTTGCTAAGTAATCAATGCTATCAAGCTGTTGCTCACTATATTCAACATAGGCCTCATCAACGACTACTAATGTAGTCTCAGCTACTTGGGAAATAAAGGCCTCTAACTGATCGGCTTCTAGGTAAGTGCCCGTTGGGTTATTCGGGTTAGCAATAAATATCAGCTTTGTTTTGTCACTGATTAAGGTGCTCATCGCCGATAAGTCGTGCCCATACTCACGCGCGGGAGCAATCACTGCTTTAGCACCAATAGCCTGTGTAACCAGCGGATAAACTGCAAAGGCATACTGCGAAAATAACACCTCATCTACCGGTGTCACAAATGCGCGAGCAATTAATTCTAAAACATCATTTGAACCATTACCTAGTGTAATTTGGTCTATATCCAGTTGATGTTTTTCTGCTAAAGAAGTTTTTAATATAAAGCCATTGCCATCAGGGTAACGGCTTATTTCTTTAGTTGCATCAGCGATTGCAGCTAATACTTTGGCTGATGAGCCGAGAGGGTTTTCATTTGAGGCAAGCTTAATAATATTGCTGATACCTAGTTCACGCTCCAATTCTTCAATCGGTTTGCCCGGCAGATAAGGCTGCAACTTAGTCACGCAGTCAAGTGCTAAATCACCACAACTCATTTTTTTACCCACTTCGTCACTGCCGCAGACTTTAAGCGGGAGTCTGTGGTGATGGTGACAAGATCCTCGATAAAAGATCTCGAGGATGACAAAGCTATTTTAGACACGTTGTTCACCCTTGCTGCTGCGATGATTCAGGCTTAGCTATAAAGCTATCTAGAATCAATAAACCTGCGCCCAGCACAATAGCCGAATCGGCAATATTAAATGTTGCAAAATGCCATGTACCATAATAGAAATCAAAAAAATCGACTACATAACCTAGATAGATCCGATCAATTACATTGCCAATTGCACCGCCTAAAATTAAGCTTATAGACACCGCTTCTAATTTAGCTTGTATGTTTAATTTTTTTAGCCAAATAATTAGAACAATACTGATAACGGTAGTTAAACCAATAAAAAACCAGCGTTGCCAGCCACCGGCACCAGCCAAAAAACTAAATGCAGCACCATAGTTATGCGCCAAAGTTAAGTTAAAATGAGGCATTACAGCTATGGTCTGATACAATGATAATATCGAAGACATAATTATTTTAGAACCTTGATCTAAAAGAATCACTACAGCTGATAACCATAAGTATTTCAACATATAAACCTATCCTTAAACATAAAGGCGCTGTTCGCCTTTACCATCAACATTATCAATACACCGCACACATAATTCAGGATGAGTTTCATCCTTACCAACATCTTCTGTTTGATGCCAACAACGATCGCAGCGTGCCTGCCCTGACGCTGCTAATCTTAATGACAAACTAGGTAAAGAGCTTTTAATCGCATCAGCATATTTATCACTGGCGGGCAATAACACCGCGCTTGATGTGATCAGTACAAATTTTAGCTCATCACCCAAACTATTTAGTGTTTTAAATAATTCTGGTTCAGCATAAAGTATCACATCCGCCGTTAAACCACCTTTAATTTTGCCATCAGTCCGTAATATCTCTAGTTCTTTTGAAACAGCATCACGCACGGTGAAGATTTCTCCCCAGAAAGCATCGTCAAACTTGGAATCCTTCACTAATGGATCTAGCCCTTTATACCATGTATCTAAAAATACAAATTCAGTTCGTTCACCTGGCAGATGATCCCACAATTCATCAGCTGTAAAGCTTAAAATCGGTGCCATCCAACGCGTTAATGCTTCAATAATATGATACATCGCTGTTTGGCTAGAACGACGACCTAAGCTATCTGCTTTCATCGTATATTGGCGATCTTTAGTAATATCTAAATACAAACTACCCATTTCTTGTGCACAGAAGTTATGGATCTTCTGATAAATTACATGGAAGTTGTAACTTTCGTAGGCTTCTAAAATATCTTGTTGACATTGATAAGCACGATCAACAGCCCACAAATCTAGTGGTAACATATCTTCATAAGCAAGCAGATCTATGGCAGGATTAAAATCATATAAATTCGATAATAAATAACGTGATGTATTACGAATACGGCGGTAAGAATCAGCTGTACGTTTTAAAATTTCATCAGACACGCTCATTTCAGCACTGTAATCAGAAGACGCCGTCCATAAGCGGATAATGTCCGCACCCAAATTATTGACCACTTTTTGTGGTGCCACTACATTACCGACTGATTTCGACATTTTCTTGCCGTTAGCATCGACTACAAAACCATGGGTTAATACTGCTTTATACGGCGCCTCACCTGTTGACGCAATAGACGTTAACAATGAAGATTGGAACCAACCGCGATGTTGATCGCTGCCTTCTAAATACAAATCAGCAGGACGACTTAAATAGTCACGACGTGCTAATACACAAGCATGAGACACACCTGAATCAAACCATACATCTAAGGTATCACTTACCTTGTCATAATTATCGGCATCATCACCTAACCAATCAGCTGTGTCAGATTCAAACCATGCATCAATACCTTGCTGTTCTACTTTAAGTGCGACATTTTCCATAATCACTTGGGTATTTGAATGCAATTCAGCTGTTTCCTTGTGCACAAATAACGGAATCGGCACCCCCCAAGTACGCTGACGCGATACACACCAATCGGGGCGATCTTCAACCATACCTTCAATACGTTGTTGACCCCATTCAGGCATCCACTGCGTTTCAGTAATCGCTTGCATGGCAGTCTGACGCAAACCATTTTGATCCATACTGATAAACCATTGCGGTGTTGCACGGAAAATAATGGGGCTTTTATGCCGCCAACAATGTGGATAACTATGCTGGATATTAATATGCTTTAACAAGGCACCTTTTTCAGTCAATAACTCAATCACCGCTGGGTTCGCTTTAAATACCGATTGACCCGCAAAAATTTCAGTATCGGGTAAAAATACACCGTTAGAACCGACAGGGTTATAGACTTCTAAATCATATTTTAACCCCACCGTGAAATCATCTTGACCATGTCCAGGTGCGGTATGAACTGCGCCAGTACCGGCTTCAGCAGTAACATGATCACCCAAGATAATAGGCACTTGTTTGTCGTAGAATGGATGTTGTAACAATAAACCTTCAACATCTTCGCCTTTAATGCGGGCCACCACGTCAGCCGACATACCGTAACGTTCTAATGCAGACTCATACAACGCTTCAGCTAATAGCAAACGTTCCTCAGTAGTTTGCACAATGACATAATCATAAGCAGGATTTAACGAAACTGCTTGGTTAGCCGGTAATGTCCAAGGCGTGGTTGTCCAAATCGGTACACTGATTTTTCCTGTACCGCTAGACTTCGTTGCAGCTTCAAATGCCACATTATCAACCACCGTAAAACGCACATCAATGGCAGGCGATGTTTTATCTTCATATTCAACTTCAGCTTCAGCCAACGCGCTGCCACAGTCAACACACCAATGAACAGGTTTTACACCTTTGTGTAAATGACCTTGTTTAACAATTTCATTTAATGTACGAATAATATCCGCTTCAAAACTAAAATCCATTGTTAGGTATGGATTATCCCACTCTGCCAAAATACCCAAACGCTTGAAATCTTCACGCTGACCATCCACCTGTTTTTGAGCATAAACACGGCATGCCGCACGAAATTCAGCGGCAGTTACTTTTTTACCCGGTTTACCAATTTTCTTTTCAACATTAAGCTCAATTGGCAGACCATGGCAATCCCAGCCCGGTACATAAGGCGTATCAAAACCGCTTAACGTTTTTGATTTGAGAATAATATCTTTAAGAATTTTGTTAACAGCATGACCAATATGGATCTCACCATTGGCATAGGGAGGACCATCATGCAGAATAAATTTAGGTCGACCTTGCCCAGAATCACGCATCTTCTGATACAGACCATTTTCCTGCCAACGCTTTAACATCAACGGTTCACGGTTAGGCAAACCCGCCTTCATCGGGAACTTGGTTTCAGGCAGGTTTAAGGTATGTTTATAATCAGCCACGCAATTGCTCTTTAATTTTGTCACATTAAGATAATATACTAATTATACGGGGTTTATTGCTGTCTATAAATAGTTTATCCACCCAATACCCAGTTAAACTGGCACGACTATACCCATAATTATTCAATCTGTAAAAAAATCCCTCGTCATCCCGGTATGCTTTTAGCCTGGATCTCCGCACAAACAAGACT
>CAYTAM010000041.1:0-9444 GCA_964435685.1 uncultured Methylophaga sp.
GGTATATAAGTGAATGGAGAACAGCATGTTAGATACAAAAAAAATTGAAGAAGTAATACAGTCCATTAGCGATGCGATGCCATCAGGTTTAACGGGCTTGCAAGCGGATATTGAAAAGAATGTTCGATCAGCGATGAGTGCGACCTTTGCTAAGCTAGATTTAGTTACGCGAGAAGAGTTTGATGTGCAAACACAAGTGTTACATCGCACCCGTGAGAAACTAGAAGCCTTAGAAAAGCGCGTTGCAGAGCTGGAAGGAAAATAATGTCCGAATTTAAAAATGTAACGATTACCCGTGAAGCTAATGTCTATTTTGATGGTAATGTCACTAGTCGAGCAGTCACGTTTGCTGATGGTACAACAAAAACATTAGGCATTATGATGCCAGGTAAGTATACATTTGGCACGGATAAAGCCGAATTAATGGAGATTTTAGCAGGTGAGTTAGTTTATCGGCTTGACGGTGGCGATGACTGGATTGCTGTTAAAGCGGGCGAACAATTCAATGTGCCTGCTGAATCATCATTTGATTTACAAGTGAGTCAGTTAACAGATTATTGCTGCTCTTATTTAGATTTTTAGCTTGAGTTATATCACAAGGATGGTAATACGTGAGTTTAGCAACTGTTTATAGCCGAGCCATAACGGGCATTGATGCTCAAGCTGTTACGGTAGAAGTGCATTTATCGAACGGTCTGCCCAGTTTGAATATTGTGGGAATGGCAGAAACAGCGGTCAAAGAAAGCAAAGATCGGGTGCGTAGCGCCTTGATTAATTCGCAATTCACTTTTCCACAACAACGCATCACCATTAATTTAGCTCCAGCAGATTTGCCTAAAGAAGGCGGCCGTTTTGATTTGCCGATTGCCTTAGGTATTTTGGCGGCATCAGGGCAAATACCGCTTAGCTCATTAACGGATAAAGAATTTATAGGTGAACTAGGCTTAACGGGGGAGTTACGCGCTGTTCGCGGTGTTTTGCCTACCATATTGGCGACGATAAGAGAAAATAGACAAATGGTGCTGCCAACGGGTAATAGTACAGAGGCGGCATTAGTTGAAAAAGCGAATTGCTTTGGCGCGGATAGTTTATTGGCAGTGTGCGCGCATTTACATGGGCAACAGTTATTAGATATTGCCGTGCAAGCAGAAAGTTATAATGAGCTGGCTTATCCTGATATTGCTGATGTGCGTGGTCAAGCGCATGCGAGACGCGCGATAGAAGTTGCCGCGGCTGGTGGACATTCTCTACTATTAAGTGGCCCACCGGGAACGGGCAAAACAATGTTAGCCAGTCGGTTGCCCGGAATAATGCCCGAAATGACCGAGCAAGAAGCAGTAGGCACGGCAACGGTACACTCTATTTCCACTCGTGGTTTTAATGTTGAGCAGTGGCGGCAACGTCCCTTTCGCTCACCTCATCACACCGCATCAGCCGTAGCGATGGTCGGCGGTGGCAGTCCACCGCAGCCGGGTGAAATATCATTGGCGCACAATGGCATTTTATTTTTAGACGAATTACCTGAATTTGATCGAAAGGTATTAGAAGTATTACGTGAACCGATAGAGTCGGGTAAGATCACTATTTCACGCGCCGCACATCAAGCAGAATTTCCGGCACGATTTCAATTAGTGGCGGCGATGAACCCATGTCCGTGTGGTTATTTGGGGCAAGCGCGCTGTCATTGCACCGAAGATCAAGTGCGACGCTATAAGGCAAAAGTTTCAGGGCCATTAATGGATCGCATTGATATGTTGATAGAAGTGCCGCCAGTAGCAAAAGCTATGTTGCGACCAGCGGCAACAGACCAACAACAACAAGAAGATAGTAGTACGGTACGAGAGCGAGTTGTTGCGGCAAGACAGCGACAAATACAACGCGCGGGCAAGGCCAATTATTTATTAGAACACAAAGACTTACAGGAATATTGTCCATTGAGCGAAGCTGATTATCAATTATTAGAACAAGCCATTACTCGTTTAGGTTTATCGGCGCGCGCCTACCATCGCATTTTAAAAGTAGCACGAACTATTGCTGATTTAGCCAATTCGGAGCAAATTCAAACAGCGCATTTGAGTGAAGCCATTGGCTATCGCCGTTTGGATACTATCGCTAATTAACTTATTTTTCGTCATTCCAGTAGGCTTTTTAGCTGGGATCTGTTTTCTAATCATTAGATTCCCGCTAACAGCATGTGGGAATGACAGGGCTGTTAAAGTTGAACAATTTTTTATATCAGATTAATTAATGCAAGATTTAAACCCCGAGCAGCGGGAAGCCGCTCGGCATATTGATGGACCATTATTAGTTATCGCCGGTGCAGGCAGTGGTAAAACACGGGTTATCACTCGTAAAATTGCTTATCTAATCGAACAGTGCGGTATCGCACCACGCAATATTGTGGCGGTGACGTTTACTAATAAAGCGGCGCGAGAAATGAAAAGCCGTGTCGCTGAATTAATGGCTTCACGCGGAACATCTGCCCGTGGATTGATGGTATCGACTTTTCATAATTTGGGCTTAACTATTCTTCGTAAAGAGTATGCTCAGCTTGGCTATCGAGAAGGTTTTTCAATTTTTGATGCTCATGATAGTTTGACGGTATTACGTGACTTGATGGGCAAGGACTTTGCGGCCGACAGTGAACATGCTGAGCAATGCCAATGGCAAATTTCGCAGTGGAAGAATAAGCTAATCATGCCAGCACAAGCAGTGCAACTTGCAGAAGATGACCAGCAAGTGGCAGCGGCAAAAGTGTATCATCGCTATGTTGAAGCTTTGCAAGCTTATAATGCAGTGGATTTTGATGATCTCATTCTCAAGCCAGTATTGCTCTTTAGAGAAACCTCAGAAGTATTAAAAAAATGGCAAGCTAGAATTCATTATTTGCTGGTGGATGAATACCAAGATACCAACGGTTGCCAATATGAATTAGTAAAACAACTAGTCGGAATCAGAGAAGCTTTGACCGTGGTCGGCGATGATGACCAGTCGGTATATTCATGGCGTGGTGCTAATCCTGAAAACTTAAATTTATTGCAACAAGATTTCCCCCGTTTAAAAGTGATTAAATTAGAGCAAAATTATCGTTCGATGGGGCGAATATTACGTGCTGCTAACCAACTTATTAGTAACAATCCACACATCATAGAGAAAAAGTTATGGAGTGCACGAGGCGAAGGCGATCCGATCCGAGTGATTGCTTGCCGAGATGATTTTCATGAATCAGAAAAGGTTGTTTCAGAGCTACTCTATCATAAGTTAAAACATAATGCCGACCATAGAGATTATGCCATTTTATATCGAAGCAATCATTTATCAAGACCGATTGAGCAGATTTTACGAGAACATAATGTGCCCTATGTTTTAACCGGTGGCACCTCCTTCTTCTCACGCGTTGAAGTTAAAGATATTATGGCTTATTTACGCTTATTGGCGAATCAAGGTGATGATAATGCATTTTTGAGGGTAATCAATACACCACGTCGGGGTATAGGTGCGAGCACACTACAGAAAATTGGTAATTATGCGACCAAGCGGAAATGTAGCATGTTTGCTGCCTGCTTTGAATTAGGATTAGCCGAGCAATTATCAACACAAGCCATGCAACGTGTAGAAAAATTTAGTAATTGGTTAGTCGATATTGCAGATCGTGCAGACCGGGGTGATTTATTAGAAACCATCCGCGATATGATTGAAGAAATTAATTATCGCGGCTGGTTAGAAGAAGTGACCGGTGATGCTGATAAAGCGATTAGGCGCATGGAAAACGTCGAAGAGCTACAAGTTTGGATCAAGCGAATAGTCGATAAAGATAACGAACAAAACAATATTGGTGATATCGCCGCTAGATTAACGTTAATGGATCTTTTAGAGCGCCAAGCTGAAGAAAACCAAGAAGATGCGGTGAGCTTAATGACATTACATGCTGCTAAAGGATTAGAATTCCCGCACGTTTTTATTATCGGCATGGAAGAAGAAATATTACCTCATCGCACCAGCATTGAAGAAGAAAATATTGAAGAAGAACGACGCTTGGCTTATGTAGGTATTACGCGTGCTCAACGTAGCCTAGTATTTACGCTTGCTAATACCCGTAAACGCTACGGTGAGAAAGTAGATTGTGAAGAAAGCCGATTCTTACGTGAGTTACCGCCCGAAGATTTAATTTGGACAACGGAAAAAACCAAAGTAGACCCCGAAGAACGAAAACAGCGAGGCAAAGCACATCTATCGAATATTCGAGGGCTCCTCCTAAAGTAGCTACCCAAATAACTTAGCCAATTCATTTGAGCCATTGTTTTAAGCAGCACAGTTTTTATCCCAGCTGCGACTAATAATCCGTATAATCAGAAGATCTGGTATGATCTGTTCCATTTGATAATAATACAAATAACTTATGTCCGACTCCTTATTTCAACAAGTTCACCAACAATTATTAGTGCCTGCGGGTCTAATTGAAGCCGATCTAGAGCAAACACTTGCGATGACAATGGGGCAAGGCGTGGATTATGCCGATCTTTATTTTCAACAATCTCGACAAGAAAATTGGCTGTTAGAAGACGGCATTATTAAAGAAGGTGGCTACCATATTGAACAGGGCGTGGGTGTGCGGGCGTGTAGTGGTGAAAAAACAGGCTTTGCTTATTCTGATGATCTGGTTTTACCAGCATTACATAACGCGGCTAAAGCAGCGCGGGCTATTTCGCGCCAAGGGGCTGATGCTAGTGTTAATATTTGGAAGCGTACTGTTGCGCCAGCCTATTATGGTAGGACAGATCCCCTAGCTATATTGTCAGTTGAACAGAAGCTTGATTTATTAAAACAGGCAGATGTGACAGCAAGAGCGGCTGATCCACGGGTAACACAAGTTAATGTTAGCTTGGCAGGGGGCTTAGATACAATTCTTATTGCTGCTAGTGATGGTACTTTTGCCACAGATATTCGACCTTTAGTGCGAATGAATGTAACTGTGATTGTTGAGTCAAATGGTCGCCGTGAACGAGGCAGTGCAGGCGGTGGACGGCGCTTAGATTATCGTTATTTCCAAGAGAATAATTTAGCAATAAGCTATGCGAAAGAGGCGGTGCGACAAGCACTGGTGAATTTGGAAGCAGTGGCTGCGCCGGCAGGCACGATGACAGTGGTATTAGGATCTGGCTGGCCGGGTGTATTATTGCATGAGGCGGTGGGGCATGGTCTTGAAGGTGATTTTAATCGTCGTGACAGTTCCGCCTTTTCTGGCCGTATTGGCGAAATGGTGGCTTCACCATTATGTACGGTTGTTGATGACGGTACATTACAAGATAGACGAGGTTCTTTAACTATTGACGATGAAGGCGTACCTTCTGAATATACCACCTTGATTGAAAATGGAAAATTAACGGGTTATATGCAAGATAAGCATAATGCACGTTTGATGGGAACACGAAGCACAGGCAACGGGCGGCGTGAATCTTATGCGCACTTACCGATGCCGAGAATGACAAATACCTATATGTTACCAGGTAAACATGAACCTGAAGAAGTGATTGCATCGGTTGACAAAGGCTTGTATGCAGTTAATTTTGGTGGTGGTCAGGTGGATATTACATCGGGGAAATTTGTCTTTTCAACAACCGAAGTCTATATGATTGAAAAGGGTAAAGTAACATACCCAGTGAAAGGGGCTACATTGATTGGTAATGGTCCAGAAGTAATGGGTAAAATCAGTATGGTAGCTAATGATTTAGAATTAGACACAGGTGTTGGTAATTGTGGGAAAGAAGGGCAAAGTGTGCCGGTAGGTGTGGGGCAACCAACCCTTAAAATTGATGGCTTAACAGTAGGTGGAACAGCGTAAATATGGCAAAACAACATAAGGCAGTCGCGTTAATTTCAGGCGGTTTAGATTCGCTACTAGCAGTACGTGTTTTGCAAGAGCAGGGAATTGAAGTTGAAGGGATTAATTTTTATACGGGCTTTTGTGTAGAAGGACATACCCATGCTATTCGAAACCATGATAAAGACAAGAAAAAACGTAATAACGCTTTATGGGCGGCCGAGCAATTAGGCATTAAACTTCATATTGTTGATGTAATCGAAGAATATAAAGATGTCTTACTCAACCCTAAACATGGTTATGGTGCCAATATGAACCCATGTTTAGATTGTAAGATATTTATGGTCAGCAAGGCAGTGGAGTGGATAAAAGAAAATCATAAAAATGGTTTTGATTTTATAATTACTGGCGAAGTCATTGGTCAGCGCCCTATGTCACAACGCAAAGAAACGATGCCGATTATTTCGAATGAGTCGGGTGCAGATGATATTTTACTGAGACCATTATGTGCTAAAAATTTACCCGCGACTAAGCCTGAGCTAGAAGGCTGGGTCGATCGTGAAAAACTGTATGATTTTAGTGGTCGTAACCGTAAACCACAAATGGCTTTAGCTAAAGAATTCGGTTTCACAGATTATGCTTCACCTGCTGGCGGTTGTTGTTTTTTAACCGATAAAAATTATGCAGACAAGCTGGTCGATTTATGGGATGCACGTGGTCATCGTCAATATGAGATGGATGACATTATGTTACTTAAGGTGGGTCGCCACCTGCGACCTAAACCGGAATTTAAAATGATCATTGCGCGTGATGCCGGTGAAGGTAAATATTTGGAAGGTTATCGTAAGCAGTTTGTTACCATCCAAGTGACCAGCCATAATGGTCCACTGACGATGGTTGATGGTGATCTTAAACCTGAAAATTATGAATTTGCAGCGGGTATTGTTGCACGTTATGGACAAGGGCGTGATGCTGAGCAAGTTGAAGTTGAAATTGCGGTGCCAGGCGAACAAAAAAAAATATTGTATATCAAACCCTTATCAGCTCAGCAAGTATCAGCGGAGTGGCATGTATGAGTCATTATGAGTTGGATGCACGCCGCATGCTATGTCCGATGCCCGTTATTAAAACTCAAAATAAAGTTAAAGAATTGGTGGCAGGTGATACCCTAGATGTAATTTGTACTGATCCTGGTGCCTTGAGCGATATACCGGCATGGGCACGTATAAATGGTCATAAGGTGCTAGGTAGCCAGGAAAATGATGATGAGTTAATGATTACCGTGCTTGTAGCACAAGTGTAGTGCGCTATACGGTTTTCCGCACTATTTTGGTGCGTAAGGTGTAGTAAAAAAGTAACTAAACAGTTGATTTTATGTTGTTAACTAGTTGGCGTATTTTGTGCTATATAATGCACAGTAGTTTTTTGCACGACTAAATCGTGCAGTTTTTTTAAATATTGGAGAGGGTAAATGTCAGTCGAAAAAGTACTTCAAATGATCAAAGATGAGGATGTCCTGTTTGTGGATTTCCGCTTCACAGATACACGTGGTAAAGAGCAACATGTTTCTTTCCCTGCACATTCTATTGATGAAGATACCTTTACTGAAGGTAATATGTTTGACGGTTCTTCTGTCGCAGGTTGGAAAGGTATTAACGAATCAGACATGATTTTAATGCCTGATCCTGAAACAGCCGTTTTAGATCCCTTTACCGATGATGTTACCTTAATTATTAGTTGTGACATTATTGAGCCTTCAACAATGCAAGGTTATGAACGTGATCCCCGCAGTGTGGCTCATCGTGCTGAAGCTCATATGCAAGCAACAGGCATTGCGGATACCGCATACTTTGGCCCTGAAAATGAATTCTTTGTTTTTGATGATGTACGCTGGTCTAGCGATATTTCAGGTTCATCTTATAAAATAGATTCTGATGAAGCATCGTGGAATACTGATAAAGTATTTGTTGATGGCAATAAAGGTCATCGCCCAAGTGTTAAAGGCGGTTACTTCCCAGTGCCTCCGGTCGATTCTTTACATGATATGCGGAGCGCAATGTGCTTAACACTTGAAGAAATGGGTCAAGTAACAGAAGTACACCATCATGAAGTGGCTACTGCGGGTCAATGTGAAATTGGTGTTAAGTTCAATACATTGGTTAAAAAGGCAGATGAAGTACAAGGTCTTAAATACGTTGTGCATAATGTTGCTCATGCGTATGGCAAAACAGCCACCTTTATGCCTAAACCTATTGTCGGCGATAATGGTAACGGCATGCATGTTCACATGTCTTTGTTTAAAAGTGGTGACAACTTGTTTTCGGGTAACGGCTACGGTGGTTTATCTGAAACAGCATTGTTCTACATTGGTGGCGTGATCAAACATGCCCAAGCATTAAACGCATTTACCAATGCCAGTACCAACAGCTATAAGCGTTTAGTGCCAGGTTTTGAAGCTCCTATTATGCTAGCCTATTCTGCGCGTAACCGCTCTGCCTCAATTCGTATTCCTTTTGTCAACAATCCAAAAGGTCGCCGTATTGAAGTACGTTTTGGTGATTCAACTGCAAACCCATATTTAGCCTTTGCCGCTTTGTTAATGGCGGGTCTTGATGGTATTAAAAATAAGATCCACCCTGGCGATGCAATGGATAAAGATCTATACGACTTACCTCCTGAAGAAGAAGCGGCTATTCCACAAGTATGTTATTCATTAGAGCAAGCTTTGGATGCATTAGATAACGATCGTGCTTTCTTGACTGACGGTGGTGTTTTCACTGATGATATGATCGATGGTTACATTGAGTTAAAAATGGAAGAAGTCACACGTTTACGTATGGAAACACATCCTGCTGAGTTTGATTTATATTACAGTTGTTAGTTCGACTGTCGACCAAAGCAAAATTAAAATGCCCCTGCCAAATTCATATTGGTGGGGGCATTTTTTATGCTTATTACGTTAAGCTGTAAACGAGTAAAAGTTGCAGTAAAAAAATACATCGCCTATTATGCATTTATGAGATATTTAGGTTTAATTTTATTGCTATTGTATATATCGTCGCTAAATGCGGATATTTATCGCTGGGAGGATGAAAAAGGGCGGATCATTTATTCAGATACCTTTCACCCTGATGCGGAACTTATAAATATACCAGAGCCGACTAGTTATAGACCTCAGGCTATTAATAAACCTGCTGAATTACCACAACAACAAGCAGTCCAGAACTATGAAATTTCAATTTCATCACCTCAGCAAGATGAAGCATTGTGGGCTAATGATGGCAATGTTCCCGTGATGGTTGATGTGTATCCAGCACTTAATGTTGAAAAAGGTGAGATGATTACAATAATGCTAAATGGTATGGCAATAGGCGAGCCGCAGCCATCAACAAGCTTCACAGTGTTTATTATTGAGCGAGGCTTGCATACTCTCACTGCTTCATTAATTAACCAGGCGGGCGTGACGCTTGCTACCAGTAGCCCCATTACTTTTCAGTTACACCGTCCTTCGGTGAATTAATACCCCCTCCAACATCTTGCGCTATAATGGTGCAAACAGCGCCTTTTAGTACTATAATACTCCCTGAAACAGAACGCCATTATTATTGTTACAGTGCCTTTAT
>CAYTAM010000042.1:0-9427 GCA_964435685.1 uncultured Methylophaga sp.
TCTGGCTGACCACCGGCCATAGGTCCATCAGTGATATACTTACCATTAACAATCATTGCGGGCACGCCCGTAATTCCTGAATTTTGACTCAAGTTATAGGCTTTTTTAACTTTACCTTTCACTGCAAATGAATTCATCACCTTAGCAAATTGTTCTCTATCAATACCTTGCTCGGCAACAAAATCAAGAAACTGCTTTTCTGTTTGTAAACGACGTTTGTTGACATGGATCGCTTCAAAAATCAACGGGTGTAATTTTTCCAGATCACCAGTGGCTTCGGCGGTATAAAACACTTTTGCCATTTCCAACCAACTATCACGAAAAATGGCAGGCACCGCAATAAAAACAACATTATCTGGCAATGTTTTTTTCCATTCTTTAATTAACGGCTCTAAATGAAAACAGTGGGGGCAAGCATAGGAAAACATCTCTATCACTTCAACTTTATCTTCACTACTGGTGCCGAGCAATGAAGCCGTTGATTTATAGTGCACCCCCTCGATAAACGCTTCAGGCACTGCCAGTGAGTTAATCGGTAGTAATGTGGCACCTAATAACAATGCCGCTGTAATTATTTTTTTCATCGTATTTTTCCTTAGTTTCTGTGATGAGATCTTTATAATCCACCGTATGAGTGTAATCCTGATAAAAACATATTAACGCCCAAAAAGGCGAATAAGGTGATAAATAAACCAATGATTGCCCACCATGCCATCGGATTACCATTCCAGCCTTTTGTCATCCGCATATGCAACCAAGCAGCATAGTTTAGCCAGACAATTAACGACCACGTTTCTTTAGGATCCCAAGTCCAGTAACCACCCCATGCTTCAGCCGCCCATAGTGCACCTAATACTGTTGCTAATGTAAAAAAGGCAAAGCCTAGCGCAATCGCTTTATACATTAGATCATCCATAATCGCAAAATCAGGTAATACCGTGGCTAACAAGCCTTGTGGATTTTTATTTTGCTGCCATGATTTTAATAAATAGGCAACTCCTATCATCGCTGCCATGGCAAAGGTACCAAAACCTACAAAGTTGGTAGGCACATGGATCTTCATCCAATAACTTTGTAATGCTGGGATAAGCGGTTGTATTTGATACGCGCCTCGAGTAATGCCATACCAAAGCTGGAAAATAACAGCTGCGCTGATAATTAATAATACAAACCCACCTAAACTGCGTACTTGATAGCGGCGTTCATAAAATAAATATATTATTGCCGTCATCACCGCAAACAAAATAAACACTTCATATAAGTTACTCACCGGAATATAGCCTATATCTGGCCCCATTAGGTAAGATTCACGCCAGCGTACCATTAATCCGGTCATACCCATTGTAGCGGCAGACCACGTCAACATTGAAGCTACCTTTTCTGTGAACGTTGAACGCATAAAAAGACCTGCAAAATATGCAAATGTTGCCATAAAAAATAACACATTCATCCACATAAAGGCAGACTGACTGGCTAATAAATAATACAAAAAGAAATTTGATTCATTCAGGCTTAAATCGTGGCCATATAGCCATATGGCAAATAAACTAAATACCGTTACAGCCGCTATATGATGACGAAAACCAGGCCAATTCTGCCCCATTAAGGCTAAGCTCACTGCCGTTAAAATAATAATGGTGATTTCATAGACATCAAAAGTAAACAATGCCAATAAAACTACGGCTGCCAGTGTCATTAAACTGCGCCACGACCATTGCACAAACGAGGCACTGCGTTCGGAGTTGATTACGCCAACATTACTATTCATTTTTAGACTCTCTCGGTTTAGTTATTGATATACCCAAAATACTTGAAGATGCAGGTTTCATGGGTATAAGAACATCATTCTGGCTTCGAGTTCCCCGTTACCGCCTCTAGGTGAGCCACAGTTTGTTTAAAAAACAAATCAAACTCCCGAGGATCGCGATTACTCATACCCGCTACTAATACATCTGTTCCACTACCCTTGGCTTTCACAATCGCCCAAAAACGACGTTGTGGTAAATAAAACAATAAGAATATACCAATAAGTAACAAAGCACAGCCAAAATAAACAATCGCTTTACCCGGCGCATACGTTATTTGCAAGCCGGTGGCTTCCACATGCTCATAATCTGACAAATAAAGATATATCGGTGATCCATATCTCGCCAAGCTACCCACAGCATCAACGGCATCTTGGAAAAATAATAGCTCTTCTTCTAGTGCCTCTAGATCATTTTCTTCATGTTGATACATAGAGCCATCTAAATAAATGCGTGACAGCATTTCTTTCAGCATGCTTAAATAAGTGGCTCCTAGTAGTTTACGCTCAGCTTCAGGCAAGGTGGTTTCTATAAATTCGCCAACAGAAACAAAGCCCCCCTTTACAAACATGGCGACTAACATGGTCAATGTTTCTTGCAAACTTTGCTCTAACGCTTTATCTTGATTATTTATTGTAGCCAAGGTCTCAGTCATCATGGTGTGTGCAATTTCTGCTACAATCTGTTCATCTTGTAATCGTTGCAAAAAATTACTAAAGTGCACCAAACCACCATCAATATCAGTAGGAATATGTAAATAACCAAACTCCTCTGCGGGGCTACTACGTACACCACTGATAAAAAATTCACGCCCTTTTCGTTCTACGGGCAACATATAATTTATGTATTCTAGCGCCTCACCGGTATCTTGACGTAATTTAAAACCAAAGCTGGGACCAAAATTTCTCATTCGATTAGGATCTTCTTCAGTGGGGACTGGATGAACGTTAATTTGGCGAAACGTCAACATCTCTAGGCGTAAACTTTGATCATTCCAACGCATTTGTCGATTTTCAAATACTTTGGTCTCAAATAGAACTGGGACTTTACCCGCCTTTTTATCTAAAGGCCATGCTTCAAGCGTCAACAGCGAACCACCATCACCAAAACTAGCTTGAAAAATTCTATAACCTTTATGATATAAGGGATGGTTCACCGCAATCGTAACTTCCAGTGGTGTTGCCAGATCATCATCATGGATCACTAAATCTGATTCAAATAATTTTGGTTGCCCCGTTGTATAATATTCCACACGAAACTCTTTGACCTCTACTTTAAAGGGTAGCTCTTGCACCAAATAACCATCGCGTATAGCTAAGAATACCACAGATGATGCGCGACCTTCGGGAATGCTAACACTGCCTCGAAAAGCATGGGAGCCAACGGGTAAACGACTAATGGCTGGTATTTCACTAGTGAGTAAATCCCGTGTTTCAATTTTTATTTTGCCCTGCCATTCAGCAAATTTCAAGGGTAAATTACCATCTATTAAGCCACCCACACAGATAATGACAATGGCTAGATGCGTAAAAATATACCCTAGTCGGTTCATGCCCCCGCGCATCGCTGAAACAAGTATTTCACCTGCTTTAGCCGTTTGCTTCACCCGAAAACCTAGCTTTGAAAATGCCGTTTCTAACGTGGTAGCACTGGTATTTACATCAGTATCAACACTCCACTGCTTGTTATGGTGCATAGTACGTAATGATTTTGATTGCACATTGGTGCGCAGATTACGTATATCTTTCAACATGGCAGGTATATTGCGGGTCACGCAAACAGATGTAGAAATAACCAACAATGTTAAAATAGCAATAAACCATAAGGCACTATAAACATCATACAATCCGGCAGCCTCAAACACCTCAAACCAAAAAGGCCCAAATTTAATCAAATAGTCTGGGTAGGGCTGGTTTTGCTGTAACACCGAGCCAATAACGGAAGCGATAGCCAAGACCATAAATAAAGTAATAGCCAAATCCATTGAACCCAAAAACTGGAATATGCGCTTACCTAATGTGGGGAGGCGGCGAGAAGATACAGGGCTATTATCTGGCATGGGTGTAGTTAACCGATTGACATTAACACTATATTAATGCCAATTAAAAAATTATTTAATAATGCAAAGGTCTCAAATTAATGTAGACCTGATGAATAAGCAGCAACTGCTTTAATTTCTTCTGCTGTCATTCTTGAGGCAATATCGCGCATCATGCTATTGGGATCATTGCTACGCTCGCCACTGGCAAATGCCTTTAATTGCGCTTCAATATACGCTGCATGCTGCCCTGAAAGTGCTGGCCATTTAGCGGCAGGCATTCCTGCACCTGTTGGCCCGTGACACGCCATACACGCTGGCACACCGGTTTCTCTATTACCACCGCGATAAATAGCTTGACCTAATTCTAGCCACTCCTCATCTGTGCTGCCCGCTGTTATTTTATTACTGGCATAAAACGCGGCTATATCTGCCATATCTTGTTCCGACAACCCTGCAACCATCGGTGTCATTATCGCATTTTCACGCGTTCCGTCTTTATATTCGATAAGCTGTTTAAGTAAATACGCCTCACCTTGCCCTGCTAGTTTAGGAAACATATCTGAGGGACTGTTGCCATCAGCACCATGACAAGCGGCACAAGAAACTGCTTTCTCTTTTCCTGCTGAAACAACACCTGTAGCCATTACTGGTATAGCTGAACCCAGTACTAAATATACTACTATTGCCATTATGATTTTTTCCATTTCACACCCTAAATTTTATATCAATAATGCTCATAACATAGGCATTTTTTATCTGCTATGAGTCTAGCTTGGGAGTATGCTACTCTTATTGCTGTATTTTTGCACCCATATAATTCAAGTATAGTTAACACTTTATGACAAATATTTATCGACAAGCCCATTATACAATTAGCGCCACCAAATTAGCAGAACTCCCTAGCGACACCGGAATTGAGGTGGCATTTGCAGGTCGCTCTAATGCGGGAAAATCCAGCGCAATTAATACCATCACCGATCAAAAATCATTAGCGCGAATAAGTAAAACCCCCGGCCGTACTCAAATGATTAACTTTTTTGCATTAGATGATGAGCGGGCGTTAGTTGATTTGCCCGGCTATGGTTACGCAAAAGTACCAGAGAAAATTAAGATCCGCTGGCAACAAACCTTAGGTAAATATCTTGAAACACGCCAAGCTTTAAAAGGCTTAATGTTAATGATGGATATTCGGCACCCCTTGAAAGAATTTGATGTGCAAATGGTGTTATGGGCAAACAATGCGGGGTTAGCTGTTCATATTCTGCTTACCAAATCAGATAAATTAAAGCATGGTGCGGCGATGGCAACTTTACATTCGGTCGAAGCACAACTTAGCAAACTAAATTTAAATGCCAGTGTCCAATTATTTTCATCCTTGAAAAAAACAGGTAAACAACAGGCAATTGCACAATTAGATAAATGGTTCCATCCCCAAGTCTAAACCAGAGGTGGCGTATGAATGACACTAACATACAAGATCGTCGTAAATTTCTGAAAAAGGCGGCATTGGGTGGCGCATTAGCGGGTGGCACATTCAGCTTACCGGTGTTTACCCATGCCGAAGAGTTAGGCTTTCCAGCAACCTTACCCGAGTCGATGCGTGTCCCCGGCGCTGATTTTTCTAATTATGGTCAACCCTCAAAGCATGAGCAAGGGGTGATTCGATGGATCTCCGCCAACCCAGCCGCACCCGGTAATGGTGTTTCATGGACTCCTCTACATGATTTACAAGGTACGATTACACCAAACGGTCTGCATTATGAAAGACATCATAATGGTGTGCCTGAGATCGATCCGACAAAACATATTATGTTAATTGATGGCATGGTCGAACAACCGTTAAGTTTTGATGTTAAAAGTTTGATGCGCTACCCCATGGTATCACGCACGTGTTTTATTGAATGTGGTGGCAATAGCAATAGTGGCTGGAGAACTAACCCTATCCAATCACGTGCTGGTTATGCCCATGGTTTAATTTCAAATGCAGAATGGACCGGCATTCCGCTTAAATTATTACTCAACGAGGCAGGTATAAAATCAACCGCTACCTGGGTCATTGCTGAGGGTGCAGATGGTGCTTCACTCAATATTAGCATTCCGCTCGAAAAACTATTAGATGATGCCATCCTTGCCTTATATCAAAATGGAGAACGTATTCGTCCTGAAAATGGCTACCCGATGCGCTTAGTATTACCGGGGTGGGAAGGCATTTTGAATGTTAAGTGGCTGCGCCAATTACGGTTGACAGATCAGCCTGCCATGTCACGTGATGAGACGTCAAAATATACCGAATTAATGCCAGATGGCACGGCGCGGCAATTTACCTTTATCAATGAAGCAAAATCATTAATTACCTCACCATCTTTGGGCATGACTCTGCCAGACAACCCAGGCATTTATCAAATTTCAGGTTTAGCATGGTCAGGGCGAGGCAAAATAACGCGTGTTGAAATATCGGCTGATGGTGGCGATAGCTGGGTCGATGCTGAGTTGCAACAACCGGTATTAGATAAAGCCTTTACCCGATTCAACTTACCGTGGAAATGGCAAGGTGAATATACCATTTTACAAAGCCGAGCAACCGATGAAACCGGTTATGTGCAACCAACACGTGACGCCTTAATTGAAAGCCGTGGTAAACATGGTTTTTTCCATTACAATGCCATTGTCAGTTGGGAAATAACTGAAGAAGGAGGTATCAATCATGTTTATAGTTTTTAATGCTATGGTAAGCGCGATATTACTTGTCATCTCAATGGCAAGCTATGCCGATACCATCTATCAACCACTTGGTCAGCCCGCAACCGAGCTGAGTAGCCAGGCAGTATGGAATTTAACTATTTCTGCCGATGGCAAAAACCTGCCTGTCGGCACTGGTAATGCTTCCCAAGGTGCCAAAATTTTTGCCTTACAATGTGCAGTATGTCATGGGCCAGAAGGTATTGGTGGCTCGGCTGATGCTGTTGTCGGTGAAGTGGGTTCACTTACCAGCGAATATCCTGAAAAAACCGTCAATAGCTATTGGCCCTATGCTACAACGTTATTTGATTATATTCGTCGTGCCATGCCCATAAACCAGCCATTTTCGTTATCTGCCGATGAAGTTTATGCATTGAGTGCCTATATATTGAGTCAAGATGGTATAATAGACATCGACTTAGATCTAACTGAAAAGAATTTACCTCAGGTGACGATGCCTAATCGTGATGGTTTTATTGCTATCCACCCTGATTAGATCTCATCAAATTCAACAATAATTTTTTTAAGGATCCATATCAATGAGCCCTCGCTACGCTTGTATTGTTAACCCTAACCCCAAACTCAATAACATGCCTAACTTAGGCATGGATGAAAAATCGATAGAACGTGATTTTAAGAGTTATTACGGTCACCATCTTGCTCAAGATAAAGACTGCGCTTCCGGCCATTATTTATATACATCACTTGCCTTAACACTTCGTGACCGTCTATTTGATCGCATGAAACAAACCAAAATAGCCTATTCTGAAAGCAAGTGTAAGCAAGCCTATTATTTGTCAATGGAGTTTTTAATGGGTCGTGCCATGGGCAATGCGGCACTTAATCTTGGTTTAAGTGAAACCATCACCAAAGCAATGGTTGAACTTGGCTTAAACTTTGAAGAATTAACTGAACTTGAACATGATGCCGGCTTAGGGAATGGCGGTTTAGGTCGTCTCGCAGCCTGCTTTATTGATAGCTGTGCGACATTACAGCTACCTGTTACTGGCTATGGTATTCGTTATGAATACGGCATGTTCCAACAAAGCATTGATAACGGCAATCAAGTTGAAATACCTGATCACTGGTTGCGTGATGGTAACCCATGGGAATTAGAGCGCCCTGAATACACGCAACGCATCAAGTTTGGCGGCCACACCGAGTTTCGTAAGAATGCTACTGGCAATATGGCTGTACATTGGGTTAATACTAACGATATTCTAGCTGTGCCGTATGATTTGCCTATTCCTGGCTATCAAAATGGTACGGTCAATAAATTACGTCTATGGAAATCAGCAGCAACCGATGAATTTAATTTAGAAGATTTTAATGCTGGCTCATACACCGAAGCTGTTGCCAGCAAAAATGCGGCTGAAAACATCAGTATGGTGCTTTACCCTAATGATGCCAGTGAGAACGGTAAAGAACTCCGCCTGCGCCAACAATACTTCCTCGCCTCGGCAAGTTTACAAGATATTCTTGATCACTGGGTCACCAATAACGGTGAAAACTTTAATCATTTCGCTGATAAAAATTGCTTTCAGCTTAACGATACCCACCCTACGGTAGCCGTTGCTGAATTAATGCGCTTATTAATGGATGAGCATAATCTAGGCTGGGACAAAGCATGGACAATTGTTACTAAAACAATGGCGTATACCAATCACACCTTATTACCAGAAGCACTTGAGCGCTGGTCGGTACATATGTTTGGTCGTTTATTACCCCGTGTTTTAGAAATTATTTATGAAATTAATGCCCGCTTCTTAAGTGAAGTTGCGCGTCGCTGGCCAGGCGATAAACATCGGCTCGCCAACCTGTCAATCATTGAAGAAGGTGATCAGCAGCAAATACGGATGGCACACCTTGCTATTATAGGTAGTTTTTCTGTAAATGGCGTTGCAGCCTTACATTCAGAGTTATTACAAAAAGGTTTATTCCACGACTTTTACCAACTGTGGCCTCATAAGTTCAATAATAAAACCAATGGCGTAACCCAACGTCGCTGGATGGCATGGTGTAATCCAGAATTAACTCAGTTAATCTCAGAAACCATTGGTGAGCAATGGATAACCGACCTGGATCAACTTAAGAAACTGATACCTTTTGCAAATAGCTCCGTATTCCAAAAAAAATGGGATCAAGTTAAATCATTTAATAAACAACGCCTTGCAGATTTGGTTAAGCAAAAAACTGGCGTTAAGTTTGATACTGATGCGCTCTTTGATATTCAAGTAAAACGGATCCATGAATACAAGCGCCAGCTGCTCAATATATTACATGTGATCCACCTTTATAACCGTATTAAACGTGGTGATACTGAAGGTCTCGTTAAACGTTGTGTATTATTTGGTGGTAAAGCAGCACCGGGCTATGCTATGGCTAAAGACATTATCAAACTGATTAATAATGTTGCCAATGTGGTCAATAATGATCCTGATGTCGGTGATAGGTTAAAAGTAGTATTTTTACCTAATTATCAAGTCTCAGCGATGGAGGTTATCTGCCCAGCAGCCGATTTATCTGAACAAGTTTCTACAGCAGGTAAAGAAGCATCAGGTACCGGTAATATGAAATTCATGATGAATGGCGCGGTAACCATTGGTACTTTAGACGGTGCAAACATTGAAATTCGTGAAGAAGCTGGCGATGAAAACTTCTTCTTATTTGGACTAACAGAAGATGAAGTTGAAAAAGAACGCATCGGTTATAATCCTCGTGCAATTATCGCTCAAGATCGCGATCTTAAACGTGTTGTCGACTTATTAGAAGGCGGTCACTTCAACCAATTTGAACCTAACCGTTTTGATAACATTATTAATGCATTCACTAGCCATAATGA
>CAYTAM010000043.1:0-9338 GCA_964435685.1 uncultured Methylophaga sp.
ACCATCAGCCAATGACATCCAAATATTTACCATCGCCCCACGTCAAAATATAACATTAGATTGGATCATTCAATAAATGCTGAACACATCCTTAAATTTTGGCAAAGCCAAATCACTATTAGTCTGTGAAACCGATGGTTTTATTATGCGCGGCGCGGTGTTTACCCGTGCAGGTAAGGATGTGCATGTTATTCATAAAGCACAGTCACAACAGGCTAATATCGCCGATGCGGTTGCTGAATTAATTAAAAGCTTGAAAAGTGATGGCTGGCAAGGCGGCGATGCGGTGCTATTATCACCCACGGTATTATCCACCTTAGTTGAATTACCCATTAACCCTAAAAAACCACGCCCCTTAGCGCAAATGCAAGAGTTGGTTAAATGGGAAGTCGAGCCTTTATTAATGCAACACACCACTCAGTGGTCGGTGGGGCATTTATTAGTCGGTCGCGGTTATATGACCGAACAACAAGCCGAAGCAGTGATGGACTTGCAACAGGCCAAACCTAACCCTGCTGGCGGTTTAGAATTATCAGATAAATTTGCTTTGCGCCGTTTTGGTGAGTTAGCTGAAGAATTAGGCTATATTCGTTCCAGCCAACTCAAAGCCTGCCTTGCTGGCCAAGAGTGGTTAAAATCAGATGATGAAGACATTGAATGTGGCTGGGTAGCACAAGGTGAAGTGGCTGATGTGCCCGGCACTTATAATTGGCTAGTCAGTTGCACCAATAAATCATTATTACAACGCTGGACCAAAGCCTTTAGCAGCCAAGGGGTGATCTTACAGGCAATGTATCCCTTAGCAGGTTGTAGTGTAGCGTTGCTGACCGATGATGTATCTTCGGCAGTTATTATGGAATCACATGCAGATTTATCGCTTGTTCAACATATTTTAGATGGCCATATTGCTGGCCAATATTTATATGTAAACCCTGCTAAACAGCCCATTGAAGCCTGTTTAGAAAGTTACCATACCTTAAACCCACCGGCTACTGTGCCAGTTTATTTGGCAAACTGGCAACATAATGACCCCGATTTGACTGATGAATTAAACAGCACGCTTGCTATCAAATTAAGCTCACTAAATAACCAGCCCATCAGTGAAAGCATTAGCCCTGGCATGTTAGGTGCGGGCTTGCATGCTTTAGCTTTGGCAGGTTTGAAACACTGTACTAATGTCCGTATTGGGGGGCCACTGCCGGCATTGTGGCAACGAGTGGAAGTGCGTGCCACTGCCTTGTTTTTAGCGTTATTTTTAACTATTGCAGGCGCGGAATTATCACTGCTGGTGCGCGACCATCTCATTCAATCACATAAAACCGAGGTCGATGCTAAATGGAAAGTAATTGATACTGCGACCAGCCGAATTAAAGCCGATATTAAACAAGTTGAACAGCGCAAAGCCTTGCTTAAAGAACAACAGCAACAGCACCTGCGCGCCGAGGCTAGGCTAGCCTTTTTCGGTGAAGATGTGCCTGAGCGTGTCGCCTTGGTGCAGGCGCTGTTAGGGCTATTACAATCGGCTGTTACCGAAGATGTTATCATCACCAATGTTGATGAACTTGGCAGGCGTGTTACCGTTATGCCCACCTTAACTGTGGCGACAACAGATAGCCGTGTAGAGGTCGAAAACTTTAATGTTGCCGCTTGGGCTTTAAGTGAAAAATCGGCACAATCGTTTATTCAAAATATGAAAGAAGCGGTAGCACCTTGGGGGCTAGAAATACGCGATAGCAGCGTGTTTTCTCGCCTAGGCCCAATGAATATTCAAGGAGGCTTTGCGGTGTCTATGCGCATTGTTAAGCTGGTATCTGCTGAAACTATTGAACAGCAACAGGCAAAGCAATGACCCTCTCTAAATTAAAACAATCAGAGCAAATTTTATTGGCTGTGGTCATTATGGTGTTGGTATTGGGCGCTTATTCTTTGCTACGCTTTATTCCTGAAAATAAAGCACTGGCATCACTACAACAACAAGCCATGCAAACAGAAGGCAAACTGCTGTCGGCACGTATTCCCCATGAGCCAGAACAAGATGTTGAGGAATTATTAAAACAACTTGATGAGCAAGAGCAAGTATTGGCATTAATTAATACTATGGCTGAGGATACCACACGGCGTTTGGCGCCTTTTGGTTCACAGCAATTGAAGGTGCGTATTTCTGAACTTTCCCGCATTACCGGGGTGCTGATCCGTACTAATGAAGCATACCAAGCAAGAAATAGAGCAAAAATTAATATCCCTAAAACCAAAAAAGCGAGGGCTAGAGCCTTGTCTCAGGCGCAACTACTGGCTTCTCAAACCAATTTAATCCTACCCTCTAACCACAGCTGGATTGAGCGCATGTCTCAAAAAACCATGTTTTACCGCCCTATACAAAGGCTAGTATTAGAAGGCGATTATCAACAGATCCGTAGCTTTATTCATGGGCTTGAAAACCTGGAATGGCAAGTAACCGTGGTGCAGCTTAATATTGAAAAAATGCCGGCAGCGCCGATGCGCGGTTATGCACAATTGTTACGTGCTGAACTGGTGTTGGCCTTATAGCAAATATTATGGCATTATCTGAAACACAATTAATCGAAGCAGGCACCCACAGCGGCTTAATTGAGCCTACGGTTTTGGAACGGCTGCGAATTGACGCACGTCGTCAACGCAGCGCATTATTGCCTTTGATATTAGCCCAATATCGCTTCCCAACATCTGCTTTATATCGGGCGGTAGCCGAAAATAACGGGCTAGATTATATTGATTTAAGTAGCCGTATTCCACATGCTGAGTTGCTCAAAAAAGTGCCTGCCAGTCTGCTTAGGCGCAAACAAATATTACCGATTGTTGATGGCGATCACGCCTTATTAGTGGTGTCTAACCCCAATGATCGCGCCACCATTGATTCTGCTTTACGTTTACTAGGCACAAAATTACCGTTAGTGATGGCTGAGCCTCAGGTGTTACGTTTGATGATCGAGCATGCGCTACCTGTTTCGGTAGCGACTGATGCTAAAGCCAGTAATGACGATGAAATTGATTTAGTTGCCTTGCTTGATTCGATAATACGCGAAGCCTATCTCAATCAAGCATCCGATATCCATTTTGTGACTGAAGAACAAGGTTTGCGGGTGCGTTTACGCATTGATGGTAGATTACGCGACCAACCTATCGAGGCCGATGCATCGGTGGCAGCAGGTTTGGTATCTCGGGTTAAAGTGCTGTCGAGTTTAGATATTGCTGAACAACGCCAACCACAAGATGGCGGTTTTAGCTATCATTTAGCAGCGCCGATTGATCGTGAATTTAATATTCGTGTTGCTACTGCCCCCACTCGCTTGGGTGAGCGTATTACCATGCGTTTGCTAGGTCAGGAAGCAGGCGGACTTAGCTTAGTTGATTTAGGCATGCTAGCTAATGATTTAGAACGCTTTAGAACGGCCATTAGAAAACCCTATGGCTTGATTTTATTAACAGGTCCAACGGGCAGCGGCAAATCAACCACCTTGTTTGCTGCTTTACAAGAAATCAATCAACCTGAAATCAATATTATGACGGTAGAAAACCCGATTGAATATGTGATGGAAGGGATATCTCAAATTCAAACGGGGCATAAAATTAGCTTTGCCGAGGCGTTGAGATCACTGTTACGCCATGATCCCGATGTATTAATGGTCGGTGAGATCCGCGACCATGAAACCGCTGATGTCTCAGTAAAAGCGGCGATGACGGGCCATATGGTGTTTTCAACCTTGCATACTAATAATGCTGCCAGTGCCGTTACCCGATTAATTGATATTGGTTGTGAACCTTTTCTTATTGGCTCAACACTCACTGCCGTTATTGCCCAGCGTTTAGTGCGCCGCTTATGCAAACAATGCCGTAAAGCACGATGGGCAACGGCAGAGGAATGCGTATTATTAGGGGTGAGCGATGACGAGGTGGAGATTTTCGACTCCGTGGGCTGTGCTGTGTGTCAGGGGCGTGGTTTTCGTGGCAGGCTAGGCGTGTTTGAAACCTTGTGGTTTGATGAACGCTTATCTCGCTTAGTAGCACAAGGGGCGGGCGAAGATAAAATTGAAGCAGCAGCCGGTGATAATTTACAATTTATGTGGGAAGATGGTTGCCAAAAAGTGCTTAACGGCATGACAACCTTAGTTGAGCTACAAAGTGTAGCACTGCATAAAACACGCGCCATGCTAGAGGTGCACTAAAATGGCTTTATTTGCTTATACTGCCCTCACCTCTTCTGGTGGTGAACTCACCGGCAAACAACAAGCTGATAACCTCGGTGCCGCCGCTCAAGATCTGCGTGATCGTGGCTTGCGGGTATTGGAAATTAAAGCTAGCAAAAGGGCAGGTGGTTTTCTAGGTCAGGACAATTTTGCTGATTGGCTAGCCTCGCAACGCTCAGTTTCATCCTCTGCCTTAGTGTTCTTTTTTCGACAAATGGCATTTATGCTAAGGGCAGGTTTACCGATTTTACAAGCACTGGAACTGGCTAAATCTCAAATATCAAGTGCCCGTTTAAAACTGACCATCAAGCTGATATTGAAAGATATTGAATCTGGTCATGCCCTATCGATAGCGATGAAAAGCCATAAAGATGTGTTTTCCAATATGGCAGTAAACCTTATTATTGCTGGTGAGAACACCGGTAATTTAGATGAGATCATGGAGCGACTGGCTATCCATTTAGAAAAAAAGGCGGCATTGCGTTCACATATGATCAACGCGATGATTTACCCTTCGGTTGTGTTTGTAGTCGCCATCGCTGTCGGTGCCTTTATGAGTTTAAAAATCATTCCTAAATTTGCTGACTTTTTATTGGCTCAAGGGCGGGTATTGCCACCATCGACACAAGGACTTATTGATTTTTCTGCTTATATTCAAACCAATGGGCTTTATATTATCGGTGCATTTATTGCCTGCATTATTGCCCTATTGCTGATTTATCAAACTAAACGCGGACGTTATGTGCTTGACAGTATAACGCTGCGGATCCCCATATTTGGCGATATGATCAGCAAAGGTTCAATGGCACAAATGACCTGGGGCTTGTCCACTTTGTTACGCAGTGGTGTCACCGTGTTTGATGCGCTCAAAATAACTGCTGAGCTGCTTAATAACCGCGTTTTTTCTGATCAACTGATTGCAGGTTCTAATCAAGTGTTGAACGGTAAAGATATGGCAACCAGTCTGCAACATCCACAAATGCCTGATTTGGTGTTGCAGATGATAACGGTGGGTGAAAAAACAGGCAGTCTTGATCGCATATTGCAAGAACTAGGAAGCTATTACGAACAATTATTAGAAACAGCCATTAAACGCTTATCGGCGATGATTGAACCCGCTATGATTCTACTTATCGGCGGTATGGTGGGCTTTGTTTATTATGCGTTTTTCCAAGCGCTATTTTCTTTGGTCGGATAAGGTTAACAGATGTTTATAAAACTAAAACAACACGTGGGCTATGGCTTATTAGCACTGTTTTGCAGTTACTCTTCCGCTTTATTAGCAGTGGAACGCTTGCAAAGCCCTTATTTAAACCCTCTCATTATGCTTACACCACAGCAGATCCGTGATCCGTTTACACCTAGCACTTTAATGTTTGAAGTGAGCAGTCTTGCTGCTGTCGAAGGTGGTTTTCTGCGCTCACCTATGGGTACTGCTGGCATACCGCAGATGCGCTTACGCGGTTTTATCGATCAAGGCGACAATGAACGGCTCGCCTTGCTTGAAATAGCCGGTGCAAGAACCTATCTGGTGCGTGAAGGCGATGATATTAGTATTAATCCCGCCCAGCCTAATAGTGTTATTCGCATCACTAAAATTGATCGGCTAAGTATTACTGTTGAAGCAGGCATACTGGGCTCTATCCGTATTCAAAGATAATAAATTATGACAATATTACTACGTATCCCTTCTTTGTTAGTGCTGTTATTATTCAGCTGCAATGCCATTGCTGACTCTAAAATAAAAGAGCTGGAATTTACCGATACTCAATTAATAGATGTGATCCGTACCTTATCGGAACTGTCTGATAGCAATATTATTGCCACCCCAGCCGTCACTAAAAACAGGGTGACTATTCATCTAAAAAATACCACTGTGCTTGATGCTATAAAATCTATTAGTCGTATTAGTGACTTATGGTATCGCTATGATGAAGATACCAATACCTATCGCATTATGACCCGTGAAGAATATGGCAGGGACTTAATCGTCCGTGAAAGTGAGCATATTGAAGTGTTTAATGTATTAAATGCCAATGTGCAACTTATTGCCCAATCTATTCAAGATTTATATGGCAATCGTGTTATTTTATCATTAGGCATTGAGCCGGGTCAGTCTGGCATTAACCAAGCCTCATCAGGCGGTGCCAACCGTGGCAGTGGTGGTGTCAGAAACTCACGGGCAACGGGAACAAGTAATCGTGCTAATCGAGCAAATCGAGCAAATCGTGGCAATGTCGGCACTAATATGGCGACCAGTGGTACCGAGCTATTTAGCGGAGATTTAACAGCTGATCAGCTAGCACAAATATCAGCTAGTTTAACTGGGCAAACGGTAGATACAGAAATATTACAGCAAGTCAGTATTAATGTGCAGCCCATTTATATTACGGTTAATAATGAACATAGCATGATCCTTGTGCGCACCGATGATCGCAAGGTCATCGCGGCTATTGATGCTTTAATCAAAAAACTGGATATTGCCATTCCTCAAGTGATGTTGGAAATGCAGATCCTCAATATTATTTTGGGTGAAGATTTTAATTCTATTTTTAACTTTGAGTTACAACCCAGTGGCAGCAACCAATCATTGCAACCTATTAGCATAGGCAATAATGCACTGTTAAACAGTGGCTCGGTGATCTATGAATTTTTAAATTTCAGATTACGTGCCAATATTGAGTTTTTAGAGCAAAATAATCGTGTTAGAGTGCTATCAAACCCCATGGTGTTAGCCGCTAACCACCGTGAAGCTGAATTATTTATTGGTGAAGAGCGCTTACTAACACGTGGCTTCACCTTTCATCCTGCTACCATTGCTAATGGCATTGTTATCTCTCCCTCCTATGTTGAAACACAGACCGAACTAGAAGAAATAGGCATTACCTTACGTATTACACCGCGCATTAATGCTGATGATACGGTAACACTTGATATAGAACAAGAAAACTCCACCATTAATATTGGCGGTGCTACACTGCCCATCACTGATGGTACCGGCAATGTGCTTAATCTACCGGTTGATACTGTCAATACATCACGTTTAACGGGCACTGTTATTGCCCGAAACAACCTCACCGTTGCTATCGGCGGCTTGATTCGTACCAGCACCTCTAATAGCGAAAAGAAAGTACCTATTTTGGGTGAAATACCGGTGTTAGGACGGATCTTTAGAACAACCATTGAACGTGAACAAGACACTGAAATGGTGTTATTGATCACACCACGCATTATTAGTAAACCAGATGACAGTGAGCGGCTACGTCAAGCAGATAACCCCTTTTATCAATCTTTTAATGATGGATTTCCTGATCTTGCTCCTTTCCCTAATAAGTTTATTGATAAAGAGCCGGTGTCAGCTAGTGAACAATTAAGAAATGATCGCCAAAATGTTTATTTAGAGATGAGTCAATATGCAGCCGATACTATTCGCATTACTGAAATTGAACGTATTTTAGATCAGCAATATTTGCCGACAACAATACAGCGTCAAGCCATAACAGGTTTGTTTGATGATAATAGAATCAAGGCAATGCCCCTAGCAAGCTGGAACCGAGGTGGCTTGCATGTTACCGCTATAGAGTTAGTCAATAAGTCAAATTCTGCTCTAGCTGTTGATTATCAGCAAGTGAAGGGGCAATGGTTAGCCTCTTCCGTTGAAAACTCATTATTGGCACGACGAGGACAGGTTAATGATGCCACCTTTATGTATTTGATTTCGGCCTTGTCTTTTGATGAAACTATGGCAGAAATTAAATAATGAGACGCTCATATTTGCCACTATTGCTAATGTTGGCAATAAATAATGGCTACTCAGCACCGACATTACAGATCCATGTTTTTGAAGATGAGCCTGCTAGCGTAGCAAACACGCCCGTATATAAAGCAAGCCCAGCTAACCCAACTTCACCGACTCGCAAACATAACTTACAATTACATGTTTTTGAACGCGATCCCGGCGTAAGAACGCCGCAAACAGTTTCGTCACCCGTAGCGCTCACCCGCATAGACAAAAAGCCACTATTAGGCTATCAGCGTGCTGAATTTTATGGCGCTACCGGCTATCGACAAGATAATTTAGATTGGTCGATCTCTGGCATTACTGGTACGCCTAATATCCTATCTGAATTAGAATGGCAAGATATTGAGATTGCAACCCTTAATGTAGCAACCACACTGTATTTTCAACAAAATTGGTTACTCAATTTTGATTTCACTTATGGTCATATTTTTGATGGTAAAAATCAAGATTCTGATTACTCAGGCAATAATAGAACCCTGGAATTCTCCAGATCAAATAACAGCACTGATGACGGTATCACCCTTGATGCCAGTATTCACGCTGGCTACCAATGGTTAGCGTTCAACCAAGGTCAAAAACAAGTGTATTTAATACCAAAACTAGGCTTTTCATATCATGCTCAATTTTTCAATATAACAGATGGTTTTCAAACTATCCCTGCATCAGGAGCCTTTTCAGGGCTTGATTCTAATTATGATGCTATGTGGTATGGTCCGTGGCTAGGATTAGCAAGCGACTTTGTCATCAATAACAAGTTTACGCTGGGGCTTAACTTTGAGTATCATTATGCTTTTTTTGAGGCTACCGCTAATTGGAATCTACGTGCAGATTTTGCCCACCCCGAAAGCTTTACCCATGAAGCTAAAGGCTATGGTTTAGTAGCCAATATCAATGCTCAATATCGTTTAAACAATAATTTATCGCTCACTTTCTTGGTAAATTATCAAGACTGGCAAGCAGATCGTAATGGTGTTGATACTATCTTCTTTGCTGATGGCTCTTCGCTTAAAACGGAGCGACTTAATGAGGTAAACTGGCAATCGTTAGGCGCTAATCTTGGTCTGATCTATCAATTTTGAGTTAATTAACCTAGGAGCTTGTCCGAGAATAGAAATCGTAGCGAGGGGGAAGCTGATTTGAGTCAGATTTTTTCATTATTTGAGGCGAATATAGGTATATTTAACGAAAATAATGAAAGGATCTGGCCAAACTCAGCTTTTCCTCAGTAGGTTCTCTATTCTCGGACAAGCTCCTAGCTACGGACAAGTAAGACTTACTTGTCCCACTAAGGAAAACTCAAATAATAAACTGTT